>CAZTML010000187.1:0-3596 GCA_964614935.1 uncultured Clostridia bacterium
TGTGGTGAAAGAAGTTCAGTGTGTTGATATGTTTGTGCATACGAATCACGTTGAGTGTATAGTTCTGATGACATCTAGTACCTCGGAGGTCGAAAAATAGGGTTTAGATACAACATGTGGTAGGTACAGGGCTGTTTTGGGGTCGAAAATGAGTGGGAAAACACCGTTTTTTGACCCCGTTTTTAAGGGCATTTTATAGATGACATTGGTTAATTTGAGTAATCACATAGATAAAAGAGGGTTTTATGAATAAAGATAATTAGAAACAGTATTAGTTAATCGTTTGGGAATTCATAATAAGGGGTCACGGTATGAGCGAGAAAAAATATTATTCTTGCTGTAGTGGTGAAAATGCAGAACCTGTAATTGGGGAATATGTTTGTTATTGCAACCATGTTACAGAGCAAGATATTGTGGATGAAATCAAAAATGGTGCATCTACATATAAGGATGTAATTAAAATTACAGGTGCAATGAAAAACAGTAATTGTGCTGTCAATAATCCTAAAGGGACTTGTTGTTATTCGGACATAGTTTATGTTTTTAATAAGCATAAGAACAATGAGGGAATCAAGGGGAGGCAGCGGTTATAAGGATATAAGGTGCAAAATCCAGGTGTTGGGTTTTATATAAATGAAAATTAAATATAGGAACTAAAAGAGGTGGAGTCTTCGGTTAATTTATATCGATAGATTGTGCCCTTTTTTATTTCTAAAAATAATCGATGAGAATAATGTTAAAGTTTTTTATGTACGGTACTGCATTGAAATGTTTAGAGCAAATGATGATGCTGATATCAAATTTTATACTAAGAGAAAGTGACGTGGAGATAAAAGAGCTACTGGAGTAAGGTAGTATTTAGATACAGCTACTTATAATCGTAAGGTTTATTAATTGGCTGCCAAGAGATTGTAGTAGGAAAAATAAAGAATAATAATTATTTAAAGCAATCATATTGACAACTATCGATATGATTGCTATACTAATTCTATCATATCGAGAACATTCGATATGATAGATACATATAAATATTAGGGAGGTGATTCCATGAATAAACCATATGCAGAATATATTCCTGTACTTAAAGCATTGTCAGATGAAACACGATTAAAAATTATTGATATGCTTTCTTGTGGGGGAATGTGTGCTTGTGATATTTTAGAAGAATTTAGTATATCACAATCTACCCTTAGCTATCATATGAAAATCTTATCTGAAAGTGGGCTTGTCAATGCCGTACGTGATGGATCATGGATGAGATATACGCTAAATAAAGACAAAGCTAGTGCTGTCCTATCATTTCTTACTCACATAACAAACGAAAAAGAAGATTGTATATGCAAGAAATGTGGTAATAAAGATTGTAACAACTAATTTTAAGGAGGATTTTATTATGAAGAAAATTGAGATATTTGATCCTGCAATGTGCTGTTCTACGGGGGTTTGTGGACCATCTATTGATCCAGAGTTAATGAGGATGGCAACTGTTATTAATTCACTTAAAGAAAAAGGAATTGTCATTGCGAGGCATGGCTTATCTAGTGAGCCTCAAGATTTTATCACAAACCAAGTTATAAGTAATATTCTTCAAAAAGAAGGAGCAGATATTCTACCTGTTACACTTGTGGATGATAAAGTTGCTAAAACTAAGGAATATCCTACTAATGAAGAACTTTCAAAGTGGCTAAATGTAGAAATTAATATGAAACAATCTAATGAAAATAGTTGCTGTGGTTCAGGGGGGTGTTGTTAGGATGGAAGGTATAAAATATGAATCATTTGATTTAAATAAGATAAATTTAACTAAGTATTTGTTTTTTACAGGTAAAGGTGGCGTGGGTAAAACTTCCACTGCTTGCGCTGTTGCTGTTAATTTAGCCGATATTGGAAAGAAAGTCTTGCTAATTAGTACGGATCCTGCATCAAACTTGCAAGATGTTTTTAATACAGAGCTTGATGGTAAAGGAGTGCCAATTGATGGGGTACCAGGACTTGTAGTTGCGAACCTTGACCCAGAGGAGGCAGCTAGGGAATACAAGGAATCAGTCGTTGGCCCATATAGGGGGAAGCTACCTGATAGTGTAATCACGAATATGGAGGAGCAGTTATCTGGCTCTTGCACTGTTGAAATTGCAGCTTTTGATCAATTTTCAAGCTTCATCACTGACAAAACAACAGAGAATGAATACGATTATATTGTCTTTGATACGGCGCCAACAGGTCATACACTTCGTATGTTGCAATTGCCATCTGCATGGAGTGATTTTATTAGTGAAAGTACCCATGGCGCATCATGCTTAGGTCAACTGGCTGGACTAGAGGATAAAAAAGATATGTATAGGGATGCTGTTTCCAATCTTGCAGATAAAGAAAAAACAACTCTTATACTTGTTTCTAGGCCTGAAGAAACCCCTCTTACTGAAGCCGAGCGTTCAAGTCTTGAACTTAGTGAGCTAGGAATCAATAACCAACTTTTAATTGTCAATAGTGTATTAGGAGAAGCATCTGATAAGGTATCCCAGAGTATATACGATCAGCAACAAAATGCTATGGGAAATATGCCACAAGGTCTAAGTAAATTCCAAACTTTCACGATACCACTGCGTTCTTACAACATTTTGGGACTCAATAATATTAGAACGTTTTTTACGAGTGATGATTATGGAAAGGCCGATGCAAGCACTGAACCAGTTGACTCTAAGCAGCTTGAGGCCTTAATTGATGATATTTATACAACGGGTAAAAAGGTAGTATTTACAATGGGTAAAGGTGGCGTTGGTAAAACAACCATTGCTGCAACTATTGCACTGGCTCTTGCTAAAAAAGGAGTTAAAGTTCATTTGACTTCTACTGACCCAGCCAATCATCTAAAGTATGTCATCCAAGGTACCGAAAATATTACCCTTAGTAAAATTGACGAAAATGAGGAACTGCTAAATTATCAAAATGAAGTATTAAGTAAAGCACGTGAAACAATGAGTGAGGATGATATTGCATATATTGAAGAGGATTTACGTTCTCCTTGTACACAAGAAATTGCAGTATTTAGGGCTTTTGCTGAAATAGTTGATAGGGCTGAAAATGAGGTTGTTGTCATTGATACAGCGCCAACGGGGCATACTCTTTTACTTCTAGATTCTACGGAAAGCTATCATAAAGAGGTACAAAGAACAAAAGGTGAAACCCCTATCGCTGTTCAGAGATTATTGCCTAGACTTCGAGATGATAAGCAAACGGAGGTTGTTATTGTTACATTGCCTGAAGCTACTCCTGTATATGAAGCTAGCAGACTTAGGGATGATTTAAGTAGGGCAGGGATTAATAATAAATGGTGGGTGATTAATCAGTGCCTATCAATGACAGATACTCAGAATCCGATGCTTATTGCACGTGCTGAAGCTGAAAAACAATGGCTACAAAAAGTAAAAGAAATAAGTATTGGTAACTTTGTTGCTATTCCTTGGCTTCGAGATGCATCAATTCAAAATATCGGTAATTTTGCAAATAGGGGGTAAAAATTATGAGTAACGAAAAGGCAACTGGAATAGGATTTTTTCAAAGATATTTAACAATATGGGTCGCCATTTGTATGGTCG
>CAZTML010000188.1:0-3585 GCA_964614935.1 uncultured Clostridia bacterium
CTCCCTATTCTTGCTACATTATATGCTATATCCTCAGGATAGTTTCTGCTTAGAGTTTTTCCACCTTTAATAACTTTTATTCCTTTATCAGCTAAAACATTTTTGTAATAATCAAAAACGTTTGGAGCTATGACAAAAGTTTCGAAATTTACGGGATGAATGACCATATCCGGATGTCCATCCACAGGCTCCTGTAAATCAGTACATTTGGTAGTTTTTATAGGTTCAATATTTAATTTTTTTAAATAATTTAATATTTCTCCACCTGCCCTGTAATCTATAATTACATAGCGAGGTTTTTGATAAGGTATATATGGATTCATAGTGTCTCCCGGAAAAATGTTAGTATTCTTTCATTAATAGGATTTAAAAAAATGATATAACTTTTTAAATTATATCATTTTAGTTTGTTCTATTCTATATAAATAAAGAAACCCTTCACTATAGTTCAGAATGAATTGTCATCCCGAACTATAGTGAAGGATCCCATCTTTTAATTATATTTTAGCCTCCAGCTAAAAGGTGAATCATTTCGACATTATCACCATCATTAACAAAAGTTGTTGCATATTCTTCCTTTTCAATATGTTTGCCATTTACTTTTACAATTATTTTAGGGAAAGAGAATCTTTTTATTTCCATAATTTTTTCAATTGTTAAACCTTCTTCCCAAGGGAAGTCTCTGTTATTTAATTTAATTACTTAAATCACCTCCAAATATCGTCATCCTGAGCGATAGCGAAGGATCTCAGATTTTAAGGCATGAGATTCTTCACTGCGTTCAGAATGACGCTGTGTGACAAGGGGACGGGGTGTGTCATATATTCTGAGGGCGTTAGCCCAAAGAATCTCATTAATGAGTCGGAATTTTGAGGTCCGTCCCCGGAATTCCTTGGATTACTTCTATAAGTTCAGGCAATTCCATATCTATGTATTTTAGATGTTCTAACGTTGGAACACCGTTTGAATTCCAGCCTCTTCTTTTATAAACTGCATCTACCAGTTTTTCGTACTGGTCTTCTCTATGTTTCCTTAATGCTTGAATTTTTTCTTCTGTAGTTTTTCCTTTAGGGTCGTAATTTAATATTTCTATTAGCTGTTTGTCGTATCTTTCCTGCCTTGATTCGTATTCTTCCTTAGTTACAGGACCAACTGAACGGTAGGGCACCTTATCATTCTTCCTTAAACCTTTGCCCATTCTTATAGAAAATATTTTCTGAAAATTATAAACTCTTTCGGACTCTTTAATCATATCCAAAACGTCTAATTTCTTTCCTGTTACCCCATATACAACATCCAGGTAATTTTGTACATGTTCTGGCACTTTTGCAGGCTCATCGGTATATTTATTGTCTGCAGGAACTATGTCATTCCATGGAAGTTTGCAAAAACCGTAAAGGCCAAACCAGGTTCTAAACATTGGGAAGTAATGAAGGGCCTCAGCCTTGTCTTCAAATGTTGGAATTTGGTTGTTTACCATATCCATAAATATAAGCCATGCCTCATCATGTTGAGGACCTTTGTTTGTTAATCCATATCCTCCCTGTTGAGCTAAAGATTCCTTTGGCATGTACTCTGAATACTCCAAACCTTTTTGCTCCATACCTATATCAAATAAGAAGTCTTCATCAGCACCATATTTTTCAACAAATAGTTTTTTCATTCTATGAACTCCCTGACCCACTACCGTTCCAAAGCCTTGACCCTTAGACATTTGATGGAGGAGTTCTATTGAAGTATTAAAATTTCCGAAGTTTAGTTCTAAACCACCGGTAATATCCTTGTTGATTATGCCTCTTTCGTAGCATTCCATTGCAAATGCTGTTGCTGTACCAAAAGAAATTGTATCAATACCATAGGTATCGCAATAAAAGTTTAGTTCTAAAATTGCTTCCGGGTCAAATATTCCACAATTTGAGCCTAAACCTGCAGCATTTTCATATTCTGGACCATCCACGGTAACTCTTTGTCCCCTGTAGGGGCCTGTTTTTATAAGGAAGTTATCTGCAGCTTTGGCACAAGCCATGGAACATCCATACCAGCAACCATCCTGCACTCCTTGTGTAAGGTATTTTTCGATAAATACAGTGGATTTTATTTTTTGTGTACCAGGATGGCTACCATATTGAAAATTCATTACCGGCAGTAAATCATACTCATCCATAACTTCAATAATATTTGCTGTACCAATTTTACGCATATTGTTTTGTAAGTGGTCAAGGTCATGAATTTCCCTGTGGTATTTAATGCCGGTTTTATTTATTATTGATTGGTCAAAGCAATTATTTAAATCACCTTTTACATTGCTAAATTTTACAATAAGTGCTTTAATCTTTTTATTTCTAAATACTGTACCTATTCCACCTCTACCAGCTTGCTTAAGCCTAGTTGTTTTTCTTCTTGGATCGTAAAAGGTGAAGTTTAAAATTCCAAATCGTGAGTGTTCAGCCCCTGTTCCTGCAGTTACAACAGCTACATTTCTTTTGTCTTCTTCGTTGTCAGCGTACATTTCTGTAAGCTGCTCTCCCAAGACGTGACCGTCCACTGCTTCTAGAGGAGCCTCTTCAATTCTTATGAGGCCTTTATCGCCATCTATGTAAACAATTATATCTTTTTCCGATTTTCCCTGAATTTCAAGGGCGTCCCATCCTGAAAATTTAAGTAAGGGGCCAAAGTATCCTCCTACATTTGAATCAATAGGAATACCTGTTAGGGGTGAAATGCTACAAACCAATGATTTTCCTGTACCTGCATATTGAGTAATACCACAAGCAGGTCCTCCTGCAATAATAATTTCATTTTCAGGGTCATTCCATTTTGTTTCAGGTCTTGTTGCATTCCATAAATACCATAGTCCAAAACCTTTTCCGCCTACAAATTTTTCTTTCATGAGCTGGCTTACAGGTTTTGACTCTATTTTATTGTCAGAAATATTTACATATAAGGTTCTGTTTGTATAACCTCTTTCAATATCACCAAGTTCATACTTAAATTCGGCTAAAAGCTTACGACCTTCTTTCAAACTTTTAATATTCATTCTGACCTCCTATATGTTAAAGACTTGGTCTAAGTTCAGTTCCCTTGCTTCTTCATCACTTCTTTCTGATAAATAAATAGCCTCTGTAGGGCATTCTTCTGCACACAAACCACAGGCTATGCATTTAAACGGCTCTATGTAGTCATCATTTTGTCTCATGGATAGTTGGGGACAAAAACCAACACACATAAAACAACCGACACAAACCTTTTTGTCAATTCGAACTATTCCTGACTTGTCCCTTTTTATTGCGATAACAGGGCATATATCGATACATTCTCCACATTGATTGCATACATTTATTTCAGGTTGAGCATAATTAATTTGAATACGAGACTTATCTCTATTGTCTTCTTTAAAATATCTTGTTGAGCATACGCTTTCACACGTTCCGCACTGAATGCATTTACTTTCATCTTTAGCCAAGTATTTCATAAAAACCCCCTCAATAATAAGCTAATTACATTATAGTAATATTTTTACTTAATTTCAACTACTTATGGTTTTATTAATTGGTTTTTTGTATTCTATTGTTACTGTTCACCCAT
>CAZTML010000189.1:0-3567 GCA_964614935.1 uncultured Clostridia bacterium
GGAAGCAAAGGAAAGAGGCGATAAGAATTATCAAACATATTATGATGAATATTTGAAGTCTCAAGATATGAATTTTTATTTCAAGGCTGTTATTGATGCAAATGATAAGATAACTCTATATTCCAAAAATCCTGCAATAGAAAATGACCAATGGCAGCAAGTAGAAATGTCTGATTATGTTATTAATAAAATAACCGAAGAGCATGAATCAGAAAAGATAAATCGGAATGAGCCAATAGAAAATGATATTGCAGAACACATTTCCTATGATTATGAATCTAGGTCAATATACATTGCCGGATTGAAAATCTTTGAAGAATTCAGTACAGAAGAATTTGGATTTCATAACGAAGGAAGTGCTAGAATAATTCAAGACGAAAATGCACTTTCATTTAGTATAACTACAGCAACGGGAACTATTACGGGTACCCTTGATGGACCCTTGGTTTATTTTAAAATGAATCTTGATACTAATGAAATAATTGAGAAAAAATTTGAACCTGGTCCCAACTATGAGGAATTAGGGAAAACAAATTTTATAAAATATAGTGAAAAAGTAATCGAATTAAGCGATGAACGCATGATTGAAATTGGTCAGTATTTCAAGGAATTTATTTTAGAAATTGAATCAAAATTAGATTACTTTACATATGAAGATTAGCAATGAATGGATAAAGGGCATGCAGTGACATCTTTTAGTTAACTTTTATATGCAAAATCTATAGAATAAAAGGGTATGAAATGTTATAATGATTTCAAAGTTATACCTTGCATATAGGAGTTAACATGCTAATTTATTTAAGCCTTATAGACACAGAAGAAGAGAAAAGTAAATTTGAACAAGTATATAATTCTTACAAACATACTATGTTTTATGTAGCGAAAAGCATTTTAAAAGATGATTATCTTTCAGAAGATGCTGTACATAATGCATTTATTAGTATTGCAAAAAACATGGACAAAATTAGCCAGGTAGACAGCAATCGCACAAAGGGCTATGTTCTTGTAATAGTCAGGAATATTTCTCTTAACATGCTGAAAAAACAAAATAAGACTGTTGATATAGAGGATTTTGAGGAAAATATGACTGATGATGCAAACCTTGAGGACGAAGTTTTATCAAAACTATCTGTTGACTTAATTGTAGAAGAAATTACAAATTTACCGGTTATTTATAAGGACATATTATACTTATCATATGTAGAGGAATTGAAGACTCAGGAGATATCACGGTTAATAAACATTTCAAATGAAGCAGTAAAGAAAAGACTGCAAAGAGGAAGGAAAAAACTAATTGGAAATTTAAAAATTTAATCATAATTTGATTTATTTTTTTTCATAAAATTAGTTTAAAATACACAATAACTATAGATAAAAAGTGTATGAAATGATATAATTTATAAATAAAACAGGATTTATCAAGTGAAAGGGATGAATTTCAATGAGTGTTAAATTCACAGTAATAATTCAAAAAGAAGAAAATTGGTTTGTGGCAAAATGTGTAGAAAATGATGTTGCTTCTCAAGGTAAAACTATTGAAGAAGCGATGGAAAATCTGTCAGAAGCTATAGCTTTATATTATGAGGACAATGAATTAGATGACATGTCTACTCCGGTGTTTATAACAACCATGGAGGTAGCTATCTAATGGGATCAAAATATCCTGTGTTGAAGCCTAATGAAATAATAAGTTGTTTGAAGAAATTCGGATTTGAATACAAAAGCCAAAAAGGAAGTCATGTTAAATATTCTAATGGCATTCGTATAACTATAATACCTATGCATGATGAGGTTGCTAAAGGTACATTAAAAAGTATACTTGAGTTAGCAGATATTTCATTGGATGATTTTCTTAAAAAATTATAAAGTATATTATTAAATATAAGTGAAGTGAAGAGATTATTGACATTTAAAAAATCGTTAATAATCTCCTTTTTATAATATATTAAGATATTAAATTATAGTAAAGAGATTTAAATTTTAATAATTTTGTCCCCAAAAGAACTTTTAAATTGTTATATAGTAAAGGGCAAATTTTTAATGTAAATGTAAGGCAGGAGAGATGAATATGGATTTATTTTTTAAAAAAGTATATACAGTTGCATTCAGGCTAACCGGCCAAGAAGATGTTGCCGCCGAAATGGCTACAATAGCAATAACTCATACAATCAAGGAGTCAAATGACGATTATAAAATAACGGCAAACACATTTCAATCAACAATTCTAGAATTAATGGAAATATTTCTAAGTAATCCATGTACAGCTTGTAACGATAATCTTGAAGGAATTCAAAGTGCTTTATTGAAACTTAAGCCCATCAAGAGGGCTGTAATAATATGGAAAGATGTGCTAGGATATAAGGTGTCAGATAATATGCCTGTAGCAGATTATTCTTGTGAAGAATTGCTGGGGGAGTTAATCTGCGGAAGAAAAGAGCTGAAAGATTATATTAATCATGAGAATTCTGCCAAAATGCAGAGTTATGCTGACTAAAAGATTGGAAGGTGAATCTATATGGCTAATGAAATACTAAAAGAAGCACTTAAAATTTCAATGGAAAGAGAACTTGAAACTATTCCGTCTAGCGCAGATTTAAAAGATTACCACTGCTTTTCCCCTGATTTTGAAAAGAAGATGAAGTCTTTAATTAAAAAGGCAAATATTAAATATATAAATATAAACAGATTTAGAATCAGAAAAAGTATTGTTGCTGCTTCATTAATATTGATTATTTTTACAGCATCCATGAGCGTTGAAGCGGTTAGAATGCCTGTAATTAGACTAACTGAAAAAATCTATACTGAGTTCTCACAAATTTTGTTTGAAAATGAAGATAATATTGAAGTTCCACAGAAAATAGAAGAAGTTTACGTACCTGCCTATATACCGGAAGGCTACACACTTACAGAAGAAATAGATGAAATGAGGTCTATGCACTTTTTCTTTTACACTAACGAAGAGGGCCAGGAACTTTCAGTTGAGCAATTAACATTTAATGTGAGCATGGCAGTTGATACAGAGGGTATAACAACTGAAGAAATAACTATCAACGGTATGAGTGGAATAATATACACTAAAAGAGGATTAACCTCAATTATTGTTAATGACAATAGATACGTTCACTTTATAAGCGGCTACGAAAGCAGGGAGGAGTTAACTAAGGTAGTTGAATCCTTGTATATTAGAGAATAAGTATTATATGTTCATGGGATATTAGCATGATAAAAACGAGGAGGAATAATTATGTCAATTACAATTAAACGAAATACCGGTTGGATTGGTGGTGCTACTGATATTCAAATAAGATTAAATGGAGAAAAGGCTGCTAAAGTTATGGAGAATCAAACTCTAGAAGTTGAATTTCCTGGTGATAAAGCTTATATAAAAGCTACACAATTTGGAGTAAAGAGTAATGAAATAGAAGTTAAAGACGGAGATATATTAGAAATAACAATAAAAAGGTGGCGTAAAATGAGTTTTTATATAATAATAGTAGCATTTGTTTTGACAAGCTTTATTCTAGATCCAACATATAGAATAGCGGTGTTTATCCCTTTACTTGTATT
>CAZTML010000190.1:0-3566 GCA_964614935.1 uncultured Clostridia bacterium
AATTTTATAAACATACTCTCACTTTACCCAATAAGATGAGATTTATGTTACATCGGGAATTTTACCATAGGTATATAATTTTGTAAACAATATTTTAAATAAAGTTAATACATAACAAATAAATCTATAATTTCCCATATATGTAAAGGTAAATAACAACAAAAAAGGGTGAATTTTCACCCTTTTTACTTTTTACAAGCTAAAATATATTATTTTTATATTCAATATACAGTGTCCTTATTTCAGACATTTTTTCGTTCATTTGTATTTGTAAATCAGAAGCATATTCAAAGTTACCTTCATTAATTGCTCTTTTAATTTTTGTAAATATACATTTTTTACTCATGCTGTCCTTCATTAATTTGGTTTTTAAATAAATAATCCTTTCCCAATTTACAACATCTAAATCTGTAGCGTGATCTAATTCGCTGTGAAGTTTCACAAATGTTTTTAACAACATTATATTATCGTGTATTATCCTACCTTGTAGCTCATTTTTCCATTTTTCCATGGTGGATACTCTAAAGGAATTTATGAGTTCATCAGTAAAGACATCACCTTTTTTCAGCACTTCTTGCTTTATTTCATTGGAAGCAAAAGCACTTATATTTTCCCATACAGTTGCAGGAGCCTTGCCGTACAACTTATCCCTTTCTTCCTGGGTGTAATATGCAAATACATCCTTTTCGCTCCTGTATTCTCGATATTTTTCAAGATAGACAGCATCTTCCCCATATTTTTTTGAAATTTCTTTCTCCAATGCCTGACAGTCCATACCTGCATCTGTTACTGATACTATGCCATCTATCATCGCTTGATAACATGCTGCTATAACAAGATAAGTATTAGAATATGGATTTGGAGACCTTAGTTCAAACCTTGTAGCATTCTTATTATCTAAGTTCCTTATAACTCCAATCAGTACTGAACGGTTTCTTGAAGGTGCATCCTTTGCCCCCCCTAAGGATGTTACAGTACAAACAGGTGCTTCAAAGCCCGGTTTAAGTCTGTTAAAGGCATCGTTGGTAGCAGATACTATGGGATTTATTACTTCATAATTCTTCAACATCCCCATAAGAGCACCGTAACCTATTTGGCTTAAATAATCTTTCTTCATATCAAAAGGAGAAAATAGGTTTATTTTCTTCTTGTCTTTAAGTTTTACTGCTAGACCCAAGTGTGTATGTTCTCCGTTTCCTGCTACACCATCAATTGGCTTGGCCTTAAATAAGACTTCCAAACCATGATGCCTGAACTGGTCTTCAATAATTTCTTTTATAAATATTTCATTATCAGCTGCTTGCAAGGGTGTTGAAAATCTCCAGTCTATTTCTAACTGCTCCATTACGTGAGTTATTCTACCACTTGCATCTATTTTATTGCTAATACCCCCAACTTCCTTATGTGCCATTTCCGGTTTTAAATCGTAGTATTCTAATAAGTCCATTATTTTTTCTAAGACCGTTCTCACTGTTCCCATGGTTCTTTTCCAATATTGTTCCTTTAAAACTTGGGAAGCATGAAGTTCTTCAAAATCAGCACTTTGTTCAGGTGTCTTAACCCACATTTCAAGTTCCGTAGCTGCAGTTAACAAAATTTCATCTACTTCATCGTATTGAAAATCTAGGGTTCTTGGAATTTCAGGGTATTTTTTTAAGATATTATGTATTTCATTTTTAAAATGATTTTCAGCTCTTTTAAGGATTGAACGAGAGCATACAAGTTTGCTATCATGTATTATAAATGAAGGAATTTTTAAAGTCCCTACAGGAAGACCTGTATCATCATCATAATTTTCATAATTATAGTCTACGTACCAGGTACATTCAGCATCTGGTAGCAAGTCAACTCTTGCATTATTCAAATCGGCTATACCCTGTAATTCAACGCTAGATCCATCCGTTTGTATGCCGTACTGAAGCATTTCTTCCATATCCTTAATAAATAATTTTATAGGTATCTTTTCATCTGTCCCATTGCCTCCGGTATCAACACCCATTAAGGATACAAACTTTATTTCAGGATGCTCAACTAAAATGTTTCTTAAATTTTCCATGTCGTGGTACTGAGGTTTTATTGTATAAATCATCTTGCTCATATCTTCTCCTTAAATTTCCTGTATTCCCTTGCAAATTTCTATTAGTTCAGAAGGTTCATATATTAAATAGGTTGGTTCATGCTTTTTAAGGCTTTCTACTGTATTGTAGCCCCATGCTACCGATGCTATATCCATTCCTGCATTTTTTGCAGCTGTTATATCTCTTATTTCGTCTCCTACATATAGAAATTCACTTAAGTATATTTTTTCTTTTTCTTTTTTTACTATTTTTTTCATTTTTGGTTCCTTACCAAACATTGTAGCAGAGACAATTAAATCGAAATAATCAGCATTGTGAGCCTCTAGGAAGAGTTTTACATTTGTTTTTGAGTTAGTGGTAATTATTGCTGTTTTTAAGCCCATTTCTTTAAGTTTACATACAGTATGCAAAACATCAGGCTTGCAAAGTCTTATGTTTTGTATATTTTGCGATAAAAGATTTTTACCTTTCTTTAAAAGAAAGGGTAAATATCTTTTTTTCACTTCAACATAAGTCATAACATCCTTGGCATTCATTTTTTTTAGATGACCTAACTCATCCATTGTAATATTTCTTAAATTATATTTTTCTGCTAATTTTTGATAGATGACGAAATTCGCCTCTTCAGTGTCAGCTAAAGTCCCATCAAAGTCAAAAATTATATATTTATATTTCACTAACATCCATCCTTATACAAATTAATAATTATCTTTAACTATAGTATATTTTTTTCCATGAGTCAATTAAAAATAAAAAACTCCCTAAGGAGTCTTTAACAATGATTCTTATATTAATGAAATTTGCGGCGGTTCTGTTGTTTCACCTGTTTTTGGATTTACAAATGCCAGCCAATATCCATTTTCTTTTTTATTATCCTTACTTGCATATGACCAATTTTTAAATCCGGTAGCACCCTTATATGGCTGTTCTTCCTTGGTAAATTCTCCAGGTACTCCGTAAATAAATTTTGTAATTTCATCATTTTCCCTATATAATCCAAAAACATAGTGACCGTATTTTTTCATAAGACTTGCACATGTAGTTACACGATTAGACATTGGATATGGATAATATGAACTTATTATTTGGTTATAATATGGTAATATGCCATTTCGCATACCCATTTCATCATATGGTATATACCACCACTTAAAATTCTTAATTTTTACTGATAAAGGTTCAACTTCTTTATATCCATTTAAGGTTTTATACAATTTCTCATCATATCTATTTCTGTACTTTTGCTCTACAACCGGTTCTTCTTTTTCTTCAGCTTCTTCTATCATTTCTTCTTTTTTTAAAGGTATTTTTACTCTTTTTATCGATTCATCTGCTTTTTCTATTTCTTCTTGTATTTCTTCCTGTATTTCTTCAGCTAACTTAGGCATAGTCATCTCTTTTGTACTTCTAATTGTTCTTACTTCTCTCCCTTTTGCTTCAATTATTTCTTTTGGTTCCGGGACTTCTCTATCATCTTTTACTTCTTTT
>CAZTML010000191.1:0-3562 GCA_964614935.1 uncultured Clostridia bacterium
CATTGCTATGAATAAGCTGCGAAGCAGCGTGTCATTCTGAACCGCAGGTGAAGAAGCTCCAGTTTTAAATATAATTTAGGTTTTGGAGTGTTAAAATGAATAACAAAGGTTCTGTATTGGTCTTGTTGATTATAGTAATTGCAATAGTTAGCGCTTTGGGAGCATCCTTATTAAATATTGTATTTATAAATTATGATATTAAAAAGTTTAATACCAATTCAAAAGAGGCATTTTACTTATCTGAAAATGGATTAAATGTGTCATATGTTAATGCCTGTAATTTAATTCAAGAAGCAATCGAGGATTCTTTAGACAAAGCTAATTTGCACTTGTTGGAATTTCCTTTAGACGAAGAGTTAGCAAAAAATATTTTTTATACTAACTATAGGCAGTTTATATGCGCAAATATTATAGCTTCTATTAATACAAATGGAAATCCGGCTGTTGAAGTTAGAAATAGCGGTTCTTTAATCTTTGTGGGTAACTCACTCACTGTATTCGTAAGATCATCTTATATTCATAATGATAGCATTGAAAAGCTCACATGGGTTGATTTGATTATAAGAGTTCCTGGGTATGATGATGTTGAAGGTAGTGGATATGATGTTAAGGATTATGTTGAATTCGCCAATTGGAAAAGTTGAAAATAAGTGATGAGATCTTTCGCTTCGCTCAAGAAGACATAGCATAAAGTTCGAGAAGACTTGGCGTCATTTTGAGCTGTTGCGAAAAATTTGGTTTTAGTAAGAAATGGGCTGTGTTCATATGATAAAGAAGATAGAAATGAAAAACAAAGGATTTACAATTGTCGAATTACTCATTGCTTTGAGTATTTCTTCTCTTGTGATTGGTTTAATATTCTTTATTTTAATCAGTAATTATAAGAATTATAAAGCCATGAAAGCCATGTCGGAGCTTCAGTTTCAATCCCAATATATATTGAATTATATGAGTAATAAAATAATTAATTCAAATTCAATAAGTTTTATAGGAACTACAGATTCGTCATACTATTCTTTGACCGCTGAGAGGGTTTCAGGAGTTGAGTATCGTTTTAAGACAATTTATTTTAAGTATGGCAATAAGGAAGATGAAAATTATGTTTTTCAAATTGTCGGTAATAATATTCGTTATGGAACTAGAAAAATAAATCAAAACCCTACAGATGAACTAGGGAAATATGTTGATAGCATGTATGTTTCTTTATTAAAGGATGGTAGTTTTGGGAGCGCTAAGGTAGTTAAGATTAAAGTTCATATGATGAAAGATGGGCATACTTATGAGGCTTATCAGACGGCTTATATGAGAAATAATTGAAAAACTAAAGATGATTGTGGTTCTTAACGCAAGTGAAGAATCACATCTTTTAAAACCTGAGATCCTTCGCTGCCGCTCAGGATGACTGACCCAGTTGGGTGTGAACAATAACTATTGGATATCAATGATAGTAAAAGATTGCTAAATAAATAAAATACATTGACAAATAGGGAAAAAATTTATAAAATAAACTATGGTAGATTTTAGGTGACCAATGAATAACAAAGGTTTTACATTGATTGAATTGATAATAACAATATCAATTATGAGCATTGTGTTTTCATTAGCTGTTTTGGCGATAGATGTGGACGTGTTTTACATGGAGAAAATGGCTGATGAATTTGTTATGGATGTAAGGTATGTGCAGACTGAATGCATGAAAAGCACATCAGGGACTCATAAAATCGGCATAGATATAGATAATAGGTGTTATTACATTTATGATACTACATTTATCGAAAAAACCGTAAGATTTAAGAACAGATATAAAATTAACTATACTGGTGAAAATAAGGGCTTAATAGGTTTTACTTTTGAAGGGGTTCCCACTAATGCAGGAACTTTTAAAATTACGGATACGAAAACAAATAAAATTATAGAAGTATCCATAGTTGTGGCAACTGGTAGAACAGTAATTAAGGAATAAGCAGCAATCAGCTGGTTATAATATACACATGGAGGAGACTTATGATAACAGCAGGTGATTTTAAAAAGGGCATAACAATATCTTGGAATAATGGATTATGGCAAGTTATAGATTTTCAACACGTTAAGCCGGGAAAGGGAGCAGCTTTTGTTAGATCTAAATTAAAAAATATAGTGACAGGAGCTACAAGAGAAGAAACATTTAATCCGTCAGAAAAGTTTTCATTGGCTCATATTGAGACAAAGGATATGCAATATTTATATAATGACGGACAATTGTATTATTTTATGGATCCAGAAACATATGAACAAATTCCACTTAACTTTGAACAGGTAGAGGAAGCTATTGTATATTTGAAAGAAAATGACTTAGCTCATATGAGATTCTACCAAGGCAACCCTTTTGAAGTTTCGGCGCCTAACTTTGTTGAGTTGGAAATTACTGAAACAGAACCCGGATTTAAGGGTGATACTGCAACAGGAGCTAATAAGCCTGCAACAACTGAAACCGGTGCAAAAATAAACGTGCCGCTTTTTGTTGAGATAGGAGATAAAGTGAAGATTGACACCAGAACTGGTGAATATCTATCAAGAGTATAGGAGGTAGACATGGATTTTTTATATGAAAAAATATCATATTTAAGAGGTTTAGCTGACGGCTTAGATGTAAAAGCTGACACAAGAGAAGGTAAGTTGTTTAATGCATTGATGGATGTAATTGAAGAAATTGCTGACTCAATGGGTGATTTAGTTGAAGAACAAGATGAGGTAAATGAATATTTAGATTTACTGGATGAAGATTTATCTGTTTTAGAAGAAGAAGTATTCGGCGAATTCGAATTAGATGAAGATGATTTTGGTTATGGTTACGATGATGATTATGACTTTGATTTCGATGATGACGATTATGACGATGATTTTGATGATGAAGAGCTTGTAGATTTCAGTGATGAAGACGAAGAGTAAATAATTGCTAGTAAGTAGTAAGTAAAAAGTAATAATTTACATAGAAGAACATCTCTTGTAAGAGATGTTCTTTTTCGTATATGAAAAGATGAGATTCTTCACCTGTGGTTCAGAATGACACGTTGGCTGCGCCAACGTCATCGTCATCGTCATCCTGAGGTGTAGCCGGAGGACCTCATCTTTTAAGGCCATATATCACCAGGATCCACACCATATACCTGGACGATTTCGAATAAATCACTGTTAGCAATATCTTTAGGCGTAACAAGCCAAGACCCGTCATAATCTGTATCATATCCAAACTGCATAAATGGATACCACACAACATGAGAGCATTGTGTACTTGTTATATTTTCAGGTTCCGGGTTCTTTTTACTAGTCAGTCCTACGGTAAGTCCATAAGGTATGCCTAACACAGTATCTTTCGCAAATTCTGCTATTTCATCTAAGGTTTCCTGTGATGTATCCTTTAATTTAAGCATCATAAATGAAGGGAAAGTTCTCCATTTGTTAATATTTTGTAACATCGTATCTGTTCCTAATAGCACTGCTTCAAGAGTTTCGCCGTTTTCTGCATCGGTTACGATTCCTGCATGTCCGTGCCTCCATCCTAGAGAATAAGTGCCTTTTGTAA
>CAZTML010000192.1:0-3551 GCA_964614935.1 uncultured Clostridia bacterium
TCCTTCATCTTTTTCGACTATATACTCCCTTACATTGGCAGGAACATGCCTTTCATAAAGCCTTTGTAGCTGCTCCTCTAATTCTTCACGTAAATTAGCTTCTTTTTTCTCCATATACATTTCAACTGCCCTTAGCTTTTCTGCCTCAAAACTTACTGTAACAGTACCTTTCTTCATGATCCAATCAGCCTCCTTCAATTATTTAAACTACTATTTTAAAGTGAAAATCAAACACAACTTCTACATGCTCATTGTCATGCCTTGATCCTCTTCCTGAGTTTGTTCCTGTGATTCATCCCCTCCACTTACACTTTCTACTGCAGGTTGTTCCTGCTCTGGCTGAGCCCTTTCAGCCTTCTTTCTTCCACGAGTTGGGGTGTTTTGGGTAGTGGATTCTGGCTGTACTTCTTGCTCACTACTATTGCGTTCAAGATATCTTCTAGTAGGTACAGGGACATGTTTTTCATAAATTTTGTTCATATGATTCTGCAATTCATCTTCTACTACTAGGTTTTTTTCCTGCATATAAAAGCGTAAAGCTTCCAATTTTTCTTTTTGGAAAGTGACTTGTAGTGTTGCTTTTTCCGTTGATACACTCATTTAGTTTCCTCCTTTAAATCGTTAAACTTAATTTTCCCCATCAAAAAATCACCCACATATGTGAGTGATTCTTATGTTTATTTATGTTTTAAATTTATGGTTTACATATTAATTCGTTTAGAAATTCTTTTTAAAGAATTATTACACTCTGGATCTTTTAATGACGATATAAACTCAAAATAAGAATTCTTCTTACCATCTTTCTTGATTTTGGGCATAAGAAAACCCACTCCAGTGGGTGGGTTAAATTTATTATTTAGCTGATTTTGCTTTATTCCATTCGATTTTTAAGTAGGTTCTAATTATATTTCTTAAAAAAATCAAATCGTTTTGTAAATTAGTTATTTCATTTACCTTATCATTCTTTTTTTCTTTTAATTTCTCCACATGAAGAACATCTTCTGCTTGATAATGCTGTTCTTCCACATCAAACATTTCCTCAGCTTCATCATGGTAATATTCTCCTACTTTAACTGTTTCGGCATTATTATACATGTCTCGTTGAGCACTGTTTATGGATTTTTGAAGCTCGACTAATCCCCCCTCTTGGATAAAGGTGTTATACTTATTGAATTTTTGCGATAACGATACCGTAAAACTTGCAATCAATTCATTTTTACCATTATTCTTTTCTTTATCAAGCAAAATATTTAAATCTTCGCTTTCCACATTATCATCTTCATGTCCAAAATATAAAATCAGCAACTCAGTCTTTTCTATTGAATGATTAAAAGCTGTTTGAATACTCTCAGCATTTTTAGAATTAAGCATTGAGAAATATAGTGATAACAACTCGGCTGAAAGATTGCGTACTTTTTGTATCCATTCAATTCTCGCACTGGCAATTAAATTGGCATCTATATTAGCTTGATTTATTTTCTCTTGAAATTGCAGTGTTTCACCATTCCATTTTTCTTGCAAGGCAATGTTTTCGTCATTTATTTTCTTTTGAATTTCATTGTTGCTTTTACTAATTTCCCGAGAATTCTTCTCACTTCTCCATGCAACAAATATTGACCCCAAAATAGAAATTAAAGCAACAACAATTGCAATAATATCTCCACTTGTCCAAAAGCTTTCTGCTGAATTAGAGATAAACTCAATAGTTCCTTCAATATTCATTCCAGCACCCTCCATTTTTTTACCATGCTTATCTGTATAAGTTCCCAATATGGCTTCCTACGTGTTAATACCAAGTGACTTGAATGTATGGCAAGCAAAATATTCACTTATATATCCATTTGTGTAACTCATTCCTTTGTTTCGGCTCGGTACAGGTGTAAATTTTAGCATATAACTTTTATCTTCATAAATAATATTATTTTTATTTCTATTAGCCCCACTATAAACTTTAATTTTTTCACTTCACATGATATAAATCCTCCTGAATTTCTCCATAAAGATATTCTTTTCTTAAATAATTTGCCTGTTCTTCCGTAATACATCCTGCCCAAAAATCTGAATTAATTGCACCATATAGTTCATTCCATAGGCAATCTAAGTGTAGCACATTCTCTTTTTCACCTTGCAGATAAGCTTTTAATGCCTCATCTAAACTTCCAGATAAATTTGTTTCTAAATAGGATTTATTCTTAGGTTTTCCATTATCTATGTCTTGCTTTGTTTCTATTTTAAATTGCATAAGTTCCTCAATGGTTATTTCAAGCACCTTAGATAATTTTGAAAGTGTTTGTACATTGCATCCCTTGAGGTTGGTTTTACCTGAACAGATGTCGGATAATGTAGACCAAGGAACTCCACTTAATTTTGATAAACTATATCTTGACATACCTTTCTCTCTTAAAAGCTCTTGAATTGTCATAATAATCACCTATCTTTAGTATGTCGGTGTTCCGTTATAGTGTCAAGAGTTCCTTCTCATTTTCATCCGATACTAAACAGTATTGGACTGCTTAGTATCCTCAAAATTCAAATCCTATAAACTCTATCCTTGGTTGTGCCTCTGGCTCTTCACCAGTAAATTCTTGAATCTGACCTAATTGTTCAGTGTATTGTTTGATTTGATTATCAGTCAAGGATATAAAATCTCCATCTTTGCTATCCCCCACAATAAAAAAAGGTCCGGCAACTATGTCATTGCCAACCCTACGATTTAGCTCCATCCCATTTAATTTCCCTTCATCATTACAGACTAAAATACAATTATTATCTAAATAGACACACTCAAATAATCCCTCAACTTCTTCTTGTACACTCTGCCAATCATAAACAATTTCCTTTTCATAGGGTAGTTGTTGTGGCTCAAACTTTAAAATTCGAATTTTATTTCCTGTATTATCCATATGAAAATCCTCCTATTTCTTTAAAATATGGGGTCTACCGTACAGCACCTGCTTATTAGAATCAAACAAATTACGATATACCACCTTCCCTTTAGATGATGAAGAATCAACTACCATGCCACCTCCTGCATACACGCCTACATGGGTAATGTTCATGTATCTACCATTTGGTTGGTGACTCCAAAATACTAAATCCCCAGGTACTAAATCAGCTTTTGAAACAGTTAGGTTTTTATTAACACAAAATCTTGCCTGTTCCGCTGCAGTTCCTGGTATGGTGATTCCGATTTGACGGTAACTCCACATAGTCAAATAACTACAGTCAGTGTATCTACCCTGACCTCTTTTTGCTTGCGAATAGGGATCTCCAAGCCTTGACATAGCCAGTTGTACAATTTTAGAACCTTTCTCTCCCTGTGGTAAATCATTATA
The DNA here is from genome assembly GCA_964614935.1 of uncultured Clostridia bacterium. Lineage (GTDB taxonomy): Bacteria > Bacillota > Clostridia > Tissierellales > Sedimentibacteraceae > Sedimentibacter. The sequence goes on from CAZTML010000192.1 coordinate 3,336, forward strand.
CAGTTTTTCCAGTTCTTCTGGAGTCATATTTTGTATCCAATCTTCCCATTCTGTAAAATCATCCCCTTCATTAGGTGCAGGGATGCCATGTTTTATACGGTAATAAATTTCATTGGCATTTGCTATATCTTCATAGGTGACTTCTCTACCCATTATTGATCCTATATTTTTATAAACTTCTGATAGATTCTTAATTGGTATTGCTACTATATATGT
>CAZTML010000193.1:0-3541 GCA_964614935.1 uncultured Clostridia bacterium
CGCCAATTACGTCTTGCGTATAAAATTCTCTCTATATCAACGACTTTTAATTGCTCATCCATTGTGAAAAATACAATATAATTTTTAATGATCAGCTTGTGATATCCTAACATTGCAAGCCGTTCATCAACTACAAAAGGACATTTTTGTGGCATAAATGCTAATTCATTGATAGCTTTTTCAATAATATCCATCATTTTCAATGCGGTTATGGGTGCTGATAGTTGTGCGGAAATATATCGAACAATGTTGCGCAGATCATTCTCCGCAGGTTCCGATATATAAACCCTATATTTTTCCATCAGCTATCTCCTGCCTAATATCTTTCATAACATCTTCAAGAGGTCGTTTCCTTCCTTCTGTTATGGCTGCTTTTCCCTCATCAAGTAGACGATAAAGTTCAAGTTTACCATTGAGCATTTCATATGTCTCAATACTCATAACAGCCAAATCACCTTGCCCATTTTTAGTAATATAAACAGGCTCTCTGTTTTCATGGCAGAATGTTGAAATTTCGTTATAATTATTCCTTAAGTCTGTGCTGGATTTAATAACTGGCATTAATTCCACCTCCTTATTTAATCTAAAGATATTATACACTTATTTCTTTAGATCATCAAGTCGTAAGTTTTATATTCTATTTTTTTATTAATTTTTATTTCCCTATTGATAATATTATAACATCATAGTATATTTTCATTAGTAATATACTATTGTTAATTGCATATTATTTTTACGGAAGCGGTGGGATTCGAACCCACGTGTCCGCGAGGACTACCTGATTTCGAGTCAGGCTCGTTATGACCTCTTCGATACGCTTCCATGTGTTTTTTATTCTTTGAATATTTCTTTTTTATATTTCAATGCTGTTGGAGTTATGGCGATTCCACCTAAGGCAGTTTCTCGTAATTCTGGCGGCATTTGTTTCCCTACCTTGTACATTGCCCACACTACTTCATCAAATGGTATTTTACTGTAAACTCCGCTCATTACAAGGTCAGCTGTAGTTAGAGCATTTACTGTTCCGGCAATATTTCTTTTGGCGCATGGTACTTCAACTAAACCCGCTACAGGATCACATACTAATCCTAATACATTTTTTAATACTATGGCTCCTGCTGTTAAAGCTTGTTCAGGACTTCCCCCCATCATTTCCACAACAGCTGCTGATGCCATGGCTGCTGCTGAACCGCATTCTGCTTGGCAACCACCTTCTGCACCTGCAAGGGTCGCATTCTTGGCAATAATAATTCCTACTCCTGCTGCTGTAAATAGAGCTTGGATTAATTCATCTTCTGTCTTATTTAGTTTTTCGCCTGCCGATAACACAACTGCAGGTAAAATTCCACAAGATCCTGCTGTTGGGCATGCTACTATTCTTCCCATAGCTGCATTTACTTCTGAAGATGACAAGGCCCTTGCCATTGCCTTGTTCATAAATTCTCCTGTAAGGGTATTCCCCTTCACGGCATATTGTTTTATTTTATAAGCATCCCCTCCAATTAATCCACTCACAGAATGTACTTGGTTTTCTTGTGCATGTGTGGAGGAATTCATCATAACGTGTAGGGTGCTTGCCATTTTACTAATAACTGCTTGACGAGTGCTTTCACTATTTGTCATTTCTTCGATTATAGTGTATTCCCAAATAGGAATGTTTTTTTCATAGCATATTTCTATTAACTCTTTCCCTGTTGAAACAAACATTAAATTACTCCTTCCACTATTGGATTGATAAATTTCACATTATCAATTTCTCCGATACTTCTTATTTTATCCATTGCTTCTTCAGTAATCATACTGTCTGTTTCCAATGCCATAGTTGCCATTTTCCCTTTGCCGTTTCTATAAACACGCATATTAGCAATATTAATATTTTCTTGAAATAAAATTGACGATATTTTAGAAATTACTCCCGGCAAATCCCTGTGGTTAGTTAAAAGTGTTGGACGTTCCCCTGTAAATTCTACAGTTTGGCCGTCAATATCAAAAATAAGTATATTACCTCCGCCAATTGATGAGCCTGTTACAGTGGAAATACTTCCATCCTCTTTTGTAATAATAAATTTAACTGTATTTGGATGAACATCACCTAAGTCAGTAGGGGTGAAGATAGTTTCCATTCCCTCTTCTTTCGCAATTTCAAAAGAGTTTTTCAACTTGTCATCCCAAGGTTCCATATTTAAAATTCCTGCTACTAAGGCCTTGTCTGTACCGTGTCCTTTGTAGGTTTCTGAAAATGAACCATGAAGCAAAAATTCTACCTTTTTGATTTTGCTGCCTGCTATGGTAGCAGCAACTTTTGCAAGTCTTGCTGAACCTGCCGTATGAGAACTTGATGGTCCTATCATAATGGGACCTATTATATCAAAAACGCTGTAATTACGCATATTTTCTCCTTATTTCGCAGTCTCCAGTTCCTTAAATGTTTTTGTTGCACGTTTTAATTTTTCTACAATTGGTAGGTTGTAGGGACATTTTCTTTCGCATTTGCGGCATCGAACACAATCATCAGCCTTCGCATCTAATCCGTCATATATCTTCTTACCAAATTCAGGCATATTATACCTTAATACATAGTTTTCTGCTATGAATATGGTAGGTATATCTATCCCTTCAGGACATGGCTTGCAATAGCCACATCTTCTGCAAAATTCTGTTCCTAAAACTTCAACTTCATTGTTTATAATCTCTAACTCTTCCTCTGTTAAGGGTTGAGCTTCTATTCCTATTTTAGCGTTTTCAATAACTTGCTCTATTGAATCCATACCGGGTATTGCAAGAGCTATGAAATCATGATTCATAATATATTTTAATGATAGTTCAGGATGATCAAAATTTCCACCTGCCATGGGTTTCATAGCAATGGTTCCAATTCCTTTTTCTAATGCTTTCATAAATAACTCTGTTCCTTGAGGCTCAACTGGGTTAAAAGGAAACTGAACTGTTTCAAATGCATCATCATCAATAGCATCTATTAATATTTCTCTTATGTGTCCTGTTATACCTATGTGTTTAATAAGCCCCTTTTCTTTTGCTTCTTTTAATGCTTTAAGCGCTCCGTTTTCGGAAAGAACTTCATCCAATTGCTCTTTTTTACTTATATTATGAATTTGATATAAATCAATATATTCAACTTGTAATGCTTCTAAACTTTCTTGGATGGAATCCATCATTGATTCATAATCTAAAGACTTAGCTTTTGTAGCAATATAAAAATTCTCACGACCTGCTGACTTAAGACCCTTGCCTATATATTCTTCACTAACTGTATAGCCTCTTGCTGTATCAATAAAATTAATCCCTTGTTTTTTACACTCAAGGATAATGTTAATTGCTTCTTCTTCGTTAACTCTCTGTATTGGGATTCCTCCCAATCCTATTACAGACACTTCCATACCTGTGTTTCCCAATAATCTTTTCTTCATATTATACCTCACAGTTTTTATTGGCTTTATTATATATTAGAAATATGTTGGAGTCAATAATATAGAATGTGTTGAAGGCTTTATCGCATCGCAATGACGTATGGAAATTCACT
>CAZTML010000194.1:0-3537 GCA_964614935.1 uncultured Clostridia bacterium
ATTTCTGTAGCAGCTGAAGTGCCTGCTGCCACAGCTCCAATAATAACTACTTTCATTATGGTTCAAAACCTCCATTTACAACTAATACGGGGCATGGTGCTTCTGAGATTACCCTCTGAGTAACAGAGCCTACGAAAAATCTTTTTATTTTAGAAAAGCCTCTATTGCTCATTACTATCATATCATACTTATCATTTTTGGCTGTTTCAATTATTTTTGCATAGGGATCTCCTAAAAGGACATCTGATTCTACCTTTATACCACTGAAATCTAAGTTAGATACTATTGCATTTAACAGTCTTTCTGCATTTATTGTATTTTTCTTTTCCAATTGTTTTTCCAGCTCTTCGCTTTCTAGAAGTAGCGACCCGTCTACCCCTCTCCATGCATTCTCATGCCTTCTGTATTCTGAGTTTTTTTCTGCAACAACTGAAATTATTTTCATTGAAGAATTATATTTTTTTGATAATTCCAATGCTTTTTTTACTGCGTTTATCGAAGCGTTGGAACCGTCTACAGGAACTAGTAATTTCATAAAAAATCCCTCCTAATTATGTTATATTCATTATATATCCATAATGTAGGAGGGTTAAACATTTTTGTCTGAAAGAGGAATTAGTGTATATTTTATAAACCCATATTCATCAAAGGTATTACTAAGAATAATGTTATAACTGGAACTGCAATCTGTGTAATAAATATATCTAAATAACCTTCTTTGTGTGATAAGTGGCAAAGTGTCAATAAAGTAATTTGTGCACCCTGATGAGGTAATGTATCTAAGGTTCCCGAAGCTATAGCAGCCAAACGATGAACATACTCTAATGGAACACCCATACTAGCATATGTACTACCTAACGCATCAAAGGCAACACCCATACCGCCGGATGCGCTACCGCATACGCCTGCTGCAATACTTACTGTTATAGCTACAAACCACAATGGTGAAATGTTTATATTTTGTAATCCTGCAATTACTTTTTCAAAACCTACAGTTTGACTTACTACTCCGCCAAAACCAACAACTAAGGCAGTATTGCATATAGCACCGATTGAATTTACGCCTCCCTTGTTGAACAACTTAATAAGTCCAGTTCTCCTGTTTGGTATATGATTATAGAATAAAATTATTGCTGCAACAATTCCTACGAATACAGAAAGTTCAACAGCCATTTTGAAAGCATTAAAACAAATTAGAATTAAAGCAATTGGAATTAGTGCAATATAAGGATTGGGCAAGTCTTCTTCACTTATAGCAGCTTCTGCTTCCATTTCATCTACAGGCAATGGAGTTAACCTTGCATCATTAAAACCACGTCCTTTTTTATTTAGGTTTCTGCTTCTCCACTCTAACCATACAAAAATAGCAACCAATTGGAATATCGAACCTATAACACCCGGTACTAAAGCAGCTGTAGATGGTGTACCTAATGATCTCATAGGTATAATATTTTGAATAGCAGGTGAGCCTGGGCTGTTCATACTAAATGTCCAGCATCCTGCTGATATAGCTGCAGGCAATATTAATCTTGAAATATCATTTTTTCTAAACATTTGTAAAGCAATAGGATATACAACAAAATAAACTACAAATCCACTGATACCACCAAATGTAAGAACCCCTGTAATAAGAGTAATTAATGGAGCTGTAAATTTACCACGTGTGATTTCTGACATCATAAGTGCAATTGATTTAGCTGCCTTTGTGTCTTCATAAATTGAACCAAAAAGTGCTCCAACAAAAAACACTAAAAAGTAATTTTTAAAATATCCTGATGCTGAGGTCATATATGGCCCAAGCATTGTGTCAACACCTGGCAACCGAGCTAAGATAACTAGTATAAGTGATACTAAAGGACCTAGTATAATAGCTGACATACCCTTAAACGCTAAAACCGAGAATAAAACTATGGCTAATATTAAAATAATAACATCAAACATTTCGCATGCCTCCTGATATATTTACGCAGATAAGAGTTAATTATAAGACATATCAATTAGATATTGACATGTCTTATATTAATTAAAAACCAATTATCTGTTTTTAAATATCGCCTTTCTCTTTTCTACAAAAGCATTCATTCCTTCATCTTTGTCATCAGTAGCGAAGCACAAGGCAGCTACATCTTTCTCTAATTCTAAGCCATTTTGAAGATCCATTTCTAAACCTTTGTTTATTGCTACTTTAGCAAATCCTACTGCAATGGAAGCATTCTTTAAAATATCATTCATCATTTTTATGGATTCTTCTATCAATACTTCTGGTTCAACTACCTTATTAACAAGGCCAATTGCCAATGCTTCTTCTGATTTAACTTGTCTTCCCGTAAAAATCATTTCTTTTGCCATTCCAGAACCTATTAATCTTGGCAACCTTTGAGTTCCTCCAAAGCATGGGATTATTCCTAATCCTACTTCAGGCTGACCAAAAACAGCTTTTGTTGATGCTATTCTTATATCGCAACTTAATGCTAATTCACTTCCTCCACCTAATGCATAACCATTAACGGCTGCTATAACAGGTTTTTCCAGACCTTCAATTTTATTAAATACACCTTGAGCAAAGTCAGCATAACTTCTGCCTTCTATACTTTTATAAGGCTGCATTTGAACAATATCTGCCCCTGCTACAAAGCCCTTTCCTTCTCCGGTAACTATTACGCCTAATACAGAATCATCTTCCTTTAATGTGTCGAATATACTTACAAGTTCATTTAGAGTATCGCTATTTAAAGCATTTAACGCTTTAGGTCTGTTCATTTTAACTATGGCAATTCTATCTTCAACCTTAACTTCGATATTTTTTAAATTAACAGCTAATTCATTAATAGACATTATTAATCCTCCAAATTATATTTTAACATATTCAATTTGTTGATTTGCTTTTATCTAAAATCCCTTTATTATCTAAATAATCCACCACTTACAACTAATTTCTGAATTTCGTTTGTACCTTCATAAATTTGAGTGATTTTTGCATCTCTCATCATTCTTTCAACATGATAATCCTTCATGTATCCATTTCCACCAAGCATTTGTACAGCTTCATTTGCAACTTCCATAGCTACGTTAGTACATGCATATTTTGCCTTAGCAGCTGATGTAGAATATGACTTGCCAGCATCCTTATCGCATGCAGCCTTATAGAGCAAGTATTTAGCTTGTTCAATTTTTATATCTAATTCAGCCATTTTAAATGCAAGGTATTGGTTTTTATACAGTGGTTTCCCAAATTGTTCTCTTGTCATTAAATATTTTCTTGCTATTTCAAATGCACCTTCTGCTATACCTAAACCTTGAGCCGCTACTCCCATTCTACCGCCATCAAGTGCTTTCATAGCTAACATGAAGCCTTTTCCTTCTTCTAAAATCATGTTTTCTACAGGAACTTCTACATTATCAAATATTACTTCTGAAACTTGAGCTGCGCGGATACCCATTTTGTTTTCTACTCTGCCGATTGAAACTCCAGGATATGATTTTTCAACTATAAATCCTGTCAAACCTTTAGTTTTAAGTTCTGGATTTGTGCTGGCA
>CAZTML010000195.1:0-3464 GCA_964614935.1 uncultured Clostridia bacterium
TTTCTGTCTTAACTCCGGATTAGTTTTCAAACAGTCATACATAGGAACTTCCACCCTTATTCCCTCTCTGCTAAGCTGTGTCTGTTTTACTCGATCCTTCACAGTTCATTTTGACCTATTATATTACCGGTAAATATTTTTGTCAATAATTATTTTCTTGTTTTCTTTCTTTTCCAAAGAGATTTATCTGATTTATCATTTTTTGATTTTTCTCTACTACTTCGTGACTTCTTTTCTCTGGATATTTCAACAACTACATCCATACCCTTTATTTGTGATCTGTTCATTCTGTCAAGGATACGGTTTTTATGATCTTTTGCGGCAGTAAAGAATGAGAAATTATCAAGTATTTCTATTTCTCCTATATCATTGCCCGGTATATCGCATTCTCCTGCTACTGCGCCTAAGATATCCCCAGGACGCACTCCTTGTTTTCTTCCAAGATTAACATGGAATCTATCAGTGTCTTCAAGTTTAACTGCTCTTCCTGCACCTCTTCCGGATTTCCTTCTTTCGGGAATAACTTCATTTAAATCTCTTTCTTCAGACTTATCGAATGTAACAAGCTTTTTCATCATGGCAGCAATAACTGTTTCAGCATCATAGCCTTCTTCCATGAGTCTTCCTGCTAATTCTCTGTTTTCTCCCAAGTCTCCGCTTTCAATTGTTTCAACAATACCTCTGATAAATTTATCTTGCTTAACTTCATTTACTTTATCAACAGTAGGAATTGTTCTTTTTCGTATAGACTTTTTAGTATACCTTTCAATATCCTCTATTTTTCTTAGTTCTTTTGAAGATGCTAAGGTAAATGATGCTCCTTCTTTTCCTGCTCTTCCTGTTCTGCCTATACGGTGGACATAGTAATCCGCTTTTGAAGGAACTTCGTAATTTATTACCAATTCTACTTCTTTTACGTCAAGCCCTCTTGCAGCCACATCAGTTGCTATGAGTATATCAATCAAGCCATTGTTAAATCTATTTAAAGTATCTAATCTTTGTGATTGTTTTATATCTCCGTGAATTTTATCGCAATTATATCCTTTATTAATAAGTTGGTCGTATAATTCATCTACTGCTCTTTTGGTATTGCAAAATACCAGGGTAAGTTTCGGTGTATAAGTATCGACTAACCTTGTCAATGCTTCAACTTTATCAGAATGTTTAACTAAGAAATAAGATTGTTTTACTTCCTTAGCTGTTATTCCTTCTCTTAAAGTTTTTATCGATACGGGATCCTTAAGAAATGTCTTAATAATCTTCTTCATATCACCAGGGATTGTTGCAGAAAACAATAAAGTTTGAACAGGATGGTCTATATTACTTAATATAAGCTCGATATCCTCTCTGAATCCCATTTTAAGCATTTCGTCAGCTTCGTCTAAAACAGCAATTTTAAGTTCGGAAAGTTTTATTACACGTCTATCGATTAAATCTATAATACGTCCTGGAGTTCCAACGATAATTTGGGCTCCACCCTTCAGTTTATTAATCTGATCCCTTATATCTGCCCCGCCGTATACTGTCACTGTCCTTATACCGTCCATGTATTTGCCGATTTTTCTCGTTTCGTTGGCAACTTGGACAGCTAGCTCTCTTGTTGGCAATATAACTATTGCTTGTGGCATTCTTATTTCTTTGTCTATTGTTTCAAGGATAGGAATTGTAAATGCCGCTGTTTTTCCTGTTCCTGTATTTGATTGCCCTACAATATCTTTACCTTCTAATATTACAGGAATTGCCTCTTGTTGAATTTGTGTGCTTTCTTCAAAGCCCATCTCTTCTAAGGCTCTTTGAATGTTGTCATTCAAAATTACATTTTCAATTTTCATTAATTTTATCAACCTCGTTCTATTTTACTAACTTCTCATTATACTATGTAATCTATATAATTACAAACATTATTTTTCAGATGCCTAACCCCATTTTTCTGAGCCTTTTTTCAGATGCCCTAACCCCATTTTCCAGCGTTATATATCCGTTTTTTATATTAGTATTGCTCAAAAGTTGCAATTATATTATAATTAATAAAATCAACAGTTTGACAATGGAGGTTTAAATGAAAATACGATACATTTATCACTCTTGTTTTCTTGTGGAAACAGAAAATTCATTTTTAATATTTGATTATTATAAACATAAAAACGGTAAAGAGGATTTTGATTTTGAGAAAATGCTAAATGATATATTTAAAAGCCCTAAAGCTCTTTATATATTCAGCTCTCACTCTCATATGGACCACTTCAATTATGAAGTTTTCTCCTGGATAGATAAGAAACCCAATACTTATTACATACTGTCTTCAGATATCAAAATATTTAACAAGCTTGAAAACTCATATATAGTTAGAGAAGATGATGAGCTTACAATCAACAACATAAAATTAAATGTTTTTGGTTCAACAGATGAAGGTGTAAGCTTCTTAGTGAATATTGACGGTATGAACTTATTTCATGCAGGTGATTTAAACTGGTGGAAATGGTATGATGATAGCCCCAAAGAAGCAAAAATAATGGAGGATACTTTTAAAAATATAGTTAAAAATATTTTAATCAAGGATGAATTAATTGATATTGCTTTCTTTCCTGTGGACAAAAGACTTGAAGACAATTACTTAGTTGGTGGACAATATTTTATTGAAGTCTTAAAACCAAAGATTATGATTCCAATGCATTTTTGGGATATTTACAGCGCGACTACAGACTTTAAGGAAGCAATGGCAGGACATAGAACAAAGATTATTGAAATAAAACATCCAAATGAAACTCTATATGCAAATTTGTAATACAACTTTAAATAGAGTAATAGGTTTAACTTCGATAGGAAATTATATATCATAATTTCCTATCTGTTTTTTTGCAAACGCAAACATAATATATATTTAATCGCATACTATTTTACAAACAGTTTGCTATCAAGGGGGAGTGTTCATGAAGGTAACTATAACTAGCGAAAGCGGAGATTGGAAAGAGGCGCTATATACTAAAGATATAGTAACATATGATGTTAAAAGTCAGGAGATATTAGATTTTTTCGTTCAATTGGGTGATGCCTACAGCAACAACGATGCAATTGATGAAATGTTTGAGTGTTTGTATAATTTGATTAATTACGGCTATCTTTACACTGATGATGATAATAATGATTCTTATTATGATGATTTTGATTATGACGAAAATTATTTTAATTATGACGATGATGAAGAAGAGTTTGTTTCTAAAGACAGTTTTAAGTTAATTCATTCTGAAGTTGAATACTATGTTGATGATGAGTTAGTATCAAAGGAAGCATACGATGGTGCCTGGGATGACAGGTTAGGTTATCTTGGCTCAGCAAATTGGGAAGACAAAGGTCTAACAATTATAAATGCTGAAACCGATGAAGTAATTTTTTTAGGAAAAATGTCATAGTCATTGCTATGAATAAGCTGCGAAGCAGCGTGTCATTCTGAACCGTAGGTGAAG
>CAZTML010000196.1:0-3454 GCA_964614935.1 uncultured Clostridia bacterium
CCGAGAATGCCTGGTATGCCTCAGCAACCGCAAATGCCGGGAATGACTCAACCACAAATGCCTGGTATGCAACCTGGTATGCCTCAGATGCCTGGAATGCAACCTGGAATGCCCCAGATGCCAGGAATGATTCCTGATGGAAATATGTATCCACAAATGCCCGGTATGCCTAATGGTATGCCACCTATAACTTGTGACCAATTAAGAGAAATGATGATGCGGATGAACTGTCCAATGAATGGAATGAACGAAATGAATGGACCTAGACCTATAGTACCGCCTGAAAATGGAACTGCTACTACACCTAATGACATGGATATTTAAACATTAACGAATAATAGTAATATTTGACAGCATTTTTGCTGTTAAATATTACTTTATTTAAATATTTTAATGTGTACATACAGTTTTTCAAATCTTGTGCATATAATGTATAACTTTGGGGGTGTTTTTTTGATTGAAAATTTATTACAAATTCTATTACCACTATCAATTTTTATTTTTGGATACATAACTAACGGAAGCTCCTTCCCACAGCCTTTAGATAAGGAAGAAGAAGCAATACTTATTGAAAAATCAAAAGAAGGTGACTCTGAAGCAAGGAATACTCTTATAGAAAGAAACCTTCGTCTTGTAGCACATGTAGTAAAAAAATATAAAACTGTAGGAATAGACCAGGAAGATTTAATATCCATAGGTACGATTGGCTTAATCAAAGCTGTTTCAACCTTTGATAATACAAAAGGAATCAGGCTTGCTACTTATGCTGCAAAGTGTATTGACAATGAAGTCCTTATGACTATTAGAAGCGACAAAAAACTAAAAAAAGAAGTGTCTCTTCAAGGACCACTTGGAACTGATAAAGAAGGCAATAATATTTATCTTATAGATATTATTAAATATGAAGGCGAAGAAATTGTGGGAAGATTAGATAAGGAAGAAAAAATAAAAGCACTAGATGAAATATTAGATAAAACCTTGCAGAAAAGAGAAAAGTTAATTATTGAAATGCGTTATGGTATAAGAAACAAGGAGCATAAAACTCAGAGAGAAATTGCTAAACTCCTTGGGATTTCAAGATCCTATGTATCAAGAATCGAAAAGAAAGCTCTAAAAAAGCTACATGATGCCCTAGTAGCAAATGTAGGACATTAAGTTCGTGTCATTCCCTTGTCACTGCAAGCAGCTCGCTGTCTCGTTCACCAATTTATTTGCTCCTTGCGTCGCATAAATTGGGAACTCGTTGCGAATGACCTACCAACCATTTCTCAGAAAATCTTATTTGGGGACATTCCTTTGACCTACAGAGACTATCTCTAAATTAAGGTGTGTCCCCATACCTCTAAAAAATGGGGTTAGGCTATCTTTTTTCTTAATATATAGTAGGGCTCTACATTTTCTTCAATGTGCATCTTAACTATTTGTTGGGCATGAGGTGCAGAGTCTATTTTATTGTTATTTTCATCTGTGAGATTTGTTGCTTTTAATTCAAAGTGTTTGCCTTTTGGACCAAAGCATTCCAAAGTGTCGCCTTCTGAAAATTTATTTCTTTGTTCAATAGTGGCTATCTTTGTTGTTTTATCATAGTCTCTGATTATTCCTACCACATCGTAAGTTCTTATATATGAGCTGCTAGTGTACAATTGGCCATCCTTATGAGGATTACCAAAGAAAAAGCCATAAGAAAAGTCTCTGTGTGATGATTTTTCAACTTCTTCCTTCCAGTATCGAGTATTTCTTTCACTTTCAGGAAGTTTTAGTTCATCTAAGGCATTTCTGTAAGAACGGACAGCTACTGCAGTATAGTACTCGCTTTTGTTTCTTCCTTCAATTTTTAAGGCTGTAATCCCTAAATCTTTGAACTTTTGCAAATGCTCTACCATACACATATCCTTAGAATTCATAATGAAGGTACCTTCATGGTTTTCTTCTATTGGATAGTATTCTCCCGGTCTTTTTTCTTCAACTAAGTTGTACTTCCATCTACACGATTGAGCACAATCTCCCTTGTTTGAAAATCTTCCGGTCATGAAACTTGATAAAAGACACCTGCCTGAATAAGAAATGCACATAGCACCATGTACAAATGTTTCAAATTCCAAGTCTTTTGGTGTATTTTTTACTATAGTTTCAATTTCTTCAAAAGTGAGTTCCCTAGCAAGCACTATTCTGTTTACTCCCTGCTTATACCAGAAGTTTGCTGTGTGAAAATTCGTTGTGTTCGCTTGTGTGCTTAGATGAATTTTCATATCGGGAATTGTTTGTTTAATTACTTCTATGACTCCTGGGTCTGCAACAATCAGCGCATCAACGCCTATTTTTTGCAAATATTTTAAATATCCTTCTATGCCTTTCAAATCCTCGTTGTGAGGCACTATATTAACGGTTATATTGGCTTTTCTACCGTGTTTATGGCAATAATTCACTCCTTCTTCTAAGTCTTTTTCTGTGAAGTTCTTGCCTCCTGCTCGCATTCCCATTGATTTTCCCGCGAAGTATATTTCATCGGCACCATATTGAACAGCCATTACTAATTTATCTATATTTCCTGCAGGTGCTAATAATTTTGGTAACATAATTCTTTTTCTCCTTTTCTATTGTAGATAAGTACTCTTCTACAGAGCTACTACTCTAATGAATGTTAAAATACATTCTTGTTTTTGTAGTATCCCTTCTATTTAATCAAAGTAACTGCCAATCCATCGCCAAGGGGCAGGACTGAAGTTACAAATCTATCATCTTGTGATATATATTTCAAATATGATCTCAAATTTCTAACCAGTGTTTTTTTCCTTCTTACAACCAACTTATCTGATGCAATCATTCCTTGATACAGTACATTGTCGGAAAGTATAATTCCACCAGGCTTCATCTTCTCTAAACATTTATCGAAGAATATTTTATAGTAACTCTTAGCAGCATCAATAAAAGCTATGTCATAGCTACCTTCAACTCCATCCAATATATCAACCGCATCACCAAAACAAACTTTTATATTATCGTCAAGTCCAAAGTCACTTATGTTCTTTATTGCTTCCTTATAGAATTTTTCACTTCTTTCTAAAGTTACAACCTTACCTTCATCCTTCATGACTCTAGACATGAATATTGAGGAATATCCTACATTAGTACCAATTTCAATTATATTTTTTGCATTTAACTGATGTATTATAAGTTTAATAAATTGGCCTACCTCCTTATGGATGATAGGCAAATTTCTTTCTTCGCAATATTCTCTGAATTGCTTTAATTTTTCATCATCTTCTTCAATGAGACTGTTGATATATGAATCTATATAGTCTCTGTTTATACTGTTACTGTCCATAAATACCTCCGCAAACTAGATGTCTCGTTACCAACGCAGTCTCATTCACCAAAACATTTGCTCCTTGCGTCGCTTAAATTGGGAACTCGTTGCGAATGACCTACCAACCATTTTTCTGAACAAAGACTC
>CAZTML010000197.1:0-2585 GCA_964614935.1 uncultured Clostridia bacterium
CGGCCACCGTGGTAGGCATTGCTCTGCCTACTTCTTCTGCATGAGAAGGTCCTGACAAAACAACATATTTTACTCCCGGCTTTAGCTCCTCCGCTACTTCTGACATCCGTTTCAAGGTTTTTTGTTCTATTCCCTTTGCCACATTAACTACTACCATATTGTCTTTTAAATACGGCAATGTATTTTGAAATGCGCCCCTAAAAAACTGTGCCGGTGCTGAGAAAAGAGCGATATCCACTTCTTTTAATGCTTCTTCTACTGTATCTACAGGTGTTAAATTATCATTGAATTTAATTCCCGGCAAATATCTTACATTTTCTTTATTGGTTCTTAGCTCATCTACATGTTCTTTATTTATATCCCAGATTTTCACATTGTGTCCCTTACTACTTAAGGTAATAGCAAGAGCTGTTCCCCAACTACCTGCTCCAATAACCCCAATTTTTTTCATAATTGTACCTCGCTTAAATTTTTTTATTTATATTTTATTCTAACATATTTTTATTAGTATTCCAATAGTTGTAATACTTAATTATTTTTTAACAATCTTAATGAAAAAAGTAGTATTGATACATATAACCAATACTACTCTTTCAATTTCATTATTTTAGTTTAACATACATACCTAAATACCATTGTTGTATTAATTTATTGTTTAATACTTATCATTGGTATCCATATCCATATCCATTTCGATTAATTCAATCTTTTGTGCTTTAGCTTTTCTTTCAACTGGCTTTTCTTCGATAAATGCTGACTTTACACTTCCCAAATCGCTTTGGCTTTTAAGTTTGAAGCTAGCTACCATCTGTTTAAGCATTTCTGCCTGTCCATACAACTCTTCGCTTGCAGCCGCACTTTCTTCTGCCGTTGCCGAGTTGTTTTGAACAACTATTCCAACCTGATTTAATCCTGTGTCTATTTGAGCAATTCCGGTAGCCTGGTCGTTAGATGCCTTTGCAATCTTTTGTACAAGCTCTGCCGCCTTTTCTACCTCAGTTACAATCTTGTTAAGTGCATCAGCGGTTTCGTTGGCAATTTTGGTACCCTCTGACACCTTGTTAATTGAACCCTCAATCAGATTTGTAGTGTCTTTTGCTGCTTCTGCGCTTCGTGCTGCAAGGTTCCTTACTTCTTCTGCAACTACTGCAAATCCTTTTCCGTGTTCTCCTGCTCGGGCTGCTTCAACTGCTGCATTTAATGCAAGGATATTTGTTTGGAAGGCTATATCATCAATTACCTTTATAATCTTTGAAATGTTTTTAGAAGATTCATTTATGTCAGCCATTGAAATCAGCATCTGTTTCATCTGCTTATTTCCCTCTACTGCACTTTCCTTTGCATCTTCTGCCAGGTTGCTTGCCTGTCCTGCATTAATTGCATTGTCCTTTGTCTGGTTTGCAAGCTCTGCAATTGAGGCGTTTAATTCCTGAATTGAACTTGCCTGCTCAGTTGAGCCCTGTGACAAAGCCTGACTTCCGTCTGATACCTGTCTTGAACCTGCCGTTACCTGTTCTGCAGCTTCATCTATGTCCCCCATGGTTTTGTTTAGCGAAGCAAGGATATTTTCTAAAGAGTTCTTGATTTCAAGGAAGTCGCCCTGATAATGTTGAACTACTTTCTGGTCAAGATTACCATCAGAAATACCTGATAAAATTCTTGAAATCTCCTCAACATATCCAAGTACTGTACTGCTTGTTCCATTTAGTGCCTGTTGAAGCATTAAGTACGCTCCCTGATAGTCTCCCTTCATGATGGAGTGAAGATTTCCTGTAGATAGTTGTTCAAATACTCCAAGAGCGTTATTAATTGGGTCTGTTATCGCATCTAAGGTATCATTGAAGCCCTTCATTACGTCTGCAAACTCTCCTCCGTGTTTTGTAAGATCTGCTCTTGCTTCAATATTTCCGGCAACAGCTTCTGCTGCCATTTCTCTTGCATTTGAAATCAAGTTTTCTACAGCTTCCTTCACAATTGACATATCGTTTGAAATATTGTTAAACTGCTCCTTAACCTTTGACGTATACTCATTTCCTTCTTCAATATTCAAGTCAAATTTAAAGTTACCTGCTGCTAATTTCTTTAGGTTTTCTTCAAATCTTAATATTTCTTTTTCTGTGTAATTGCTTACCGAAATGATTTCAGTTAAATCTGTAATTACTTCTATATGACCTATTTTTTCATTTTGTGCATTTGTTAAATAACTGGACTCTACCTTTAATTCTTTGCCGTTTTGACTAAAGGAAGTTTCAGCTTGACCCTTTGCAAGACATTTGGCACTGCAGTTTTCTGTATTACAAAGGCTGGTATTCCAGTTACTACATTGTTTACCTAACATTTCTTCTCTAGGTTTTCCTACCATTTTTTCTGTAGCCTTGTTCATCAAGGTCCAGTTTAAATCCATATCAGTTACTGATATTGGTGCAGGAATTGAATCCAGTATTGCCTGATACCAGACAACTTTATCTACAACAATATCCAATGTATTGTTTATTCCTTCTATTATCTTTCGGAAATCACCATTATGAGCTGTTACATCTGCTCTTGTTTCAAATTTTTCTTCCTCTGCTGCTTGAACAAGCATA
>CAZTML010000197.1:2595-3452 GCA_964614935.1 uncultured Clostridia bacterium
AATTGGGACGTATTCCTGGTTGTAGGACATATATTGCATCAATACAGTCATTAACACTGTCCTTAAGTACAATATAATCACCCTTTGATTCGTCAGTAATCTTTGCAGGTACATTGCCATTACTAATCTGCTTCATGTATGAGGAAACAATTGTAACTGGGCTTATGATTGCATCAAGGGTATTGTTGAAGCCTTCAATGATATCTTTATATCCACCTTCAAATTCATCGCTATTTCCTCTATTTGAAAGGTTACCGTTTACTGCTTCTTCTGCCATTGTTTTTGTTTCTTCAACTAATTTTGAAAGTGTATCTTTTACAAGCAACATACTATTTCCAAGAGTATCTTTATCTGATAAAGCTACTAACTCAAAGTCCAAATCACCTTTTGCTATTCTTTGAGCAGCATTGGCTTGTGATTGATTGTTGATAATTACAGAATTAAAAGCTAATTCAAGTTCATCTAACTCTGTTTTTGGAGGAACATCTTTTTTAATGTTTATCGACAAATCAAGATTTCCAAGCGCAATTTCATGTGCATTTTTAAGAACTCTTTTTATTGGAGTTACTATAGATCTAGAGACAAAGTAAAGAGCAAGAATTACTACAATAGATGAAAAAACAACAATGACAACAATTGTAGTTGTAACATTTCCAACAGTAGCTTTTGCTTCTGAATAAGGCAAGCAGGTTAACATTATCCAACCTGTATTTCCTATTTCATTTATAGTACCAAGTGTTCTGGTTCCATTAGATTCAAATTCAATAATTTTATCTGTAATTTTATTTGATATGGAATCTGTTATTTCCTTTGATAACTTAATTTCAGAAATGTTCTTACCCCAAAATTCCTTATTT
>CAZTML010000198.1:0-3382 GCA_964614935.1 uncultured Clostridia bacterium
TTCACCTGCGGTTCAGAATGACACGCTGCTTCGCAGCTTATTCATAGCAATGACATGCTGTCATCTTAAGCGAAGCGAAAGATCCCATCTTTTATCTTATTCACTTAAGTACAACACTGCCAGTCAAACTGCTGGTAATTTCTCCGTCCCTTAGAATATCAATCTCTATATAATGCAATCCGTAAAAAGCCTCTTTAATTCTGATTTCAACGCTAGAATCATCAGATTGATTTGTTATAAACCTCTCATAAGTCTTGTTTTCAGCATTGTAAAAATAAAGACATTCATCAATTTCATCCATAGCTTTTATTTCTTCCATGTAATATTGAGCAGTCTGAATAATTACATGCTCATTATTGCTCATGCTTAAGACTCTTTGACATAAGATGAACATATTAAAAAGTGGTATAATTACAATTCCAATAAGGCCTAAGCTGACAATAAGTTCTATCAAGGTAAGCCCCCTATTATTAATGAGCTTTTTCATAATTCTACCCAATTGGTACCGCATAAAACTCCATATCTAAAACCACATATATTAAATTCTCATCCCATGATATAATCCGTATATCATTAATAGAAATATCACTTTCATTTTCATTAATATCATCAATGAAATCTAACAATACCTTGAAGCTTGACTTAAACTCAATAGTTAGACCCATAGTTTGACACCTACCTAAATCTCCATCATCAGATTCAACTATTTCAATATCTTTATCTACAACAGCAAACTTACCATTAGAAAATTTAATATTTAAAATTTGAATATTGTTTTTTCCTGTATAGTTGTTAAGAACAGTAATAATCTTTTCTTGGCTTAACACATTGCAAAAGCTTGACTCATTTAGTATTTTAAAATACTCTACTTTTTTAGCCTCATAGTATTTTTCCATACTTAGGTTTTCTAGCATTTCCTCATAACTCGCCTTTGTAACATCCCATTCTTTCCTTCTGGCCTCTGCAAACCTAAAGACTACAAAAATAATAATGAAAATAATTACTGTTAATAATAGAATGTTTTTCTTCCTCAATCTATCACATCCTTTAATTCGCAAATTACTGAAAATGAGTATTCTGTACCTTGGCCCAATTCAACCTCCGGAATACTAATCTCTTTGATAAATTCTACATTCCCTAAATTATTTAATAATAAAGTCACTTCCTTAATAGAAGCGGAAATACACTGCATACTTACGCTGCTTCTATTTGCAGACAGGGATAAAACCTTTGTGTCTCCAGGAATTGCATAATATATGTCCCTCAATATTTTCGAATAAAGAAATTTTTTATTTATAGTATCGACAGAAGTTTCTATGCTTTTTATACTACCTTCCAACAATATAGTTTCATTTTTCAAGTCTTCAATCTTCCTATTATGTTCTATGTTTTCCTCATCGTTAACAAACAAACTGATTCTTTTTATTTCATACTGTAATGACCCAAAATTACCAAACATATATAAAAGCAAAGAAAAAAACACCACTACAAATACAGTAATGACGCTTATTTTAAAAATCATATTATAATCTTTATGGTCAGTTAAAAAGTTGTGAGACCCTACATTTGTTAATGCTAGAATAGGAATGAAATATTCATTTACTACGTTTGTATCATCTTCAAAAACAAGACCAGAAAGACTCGTAATTATTTTTACATCAATATTTAAAAGGGATTGCAAAAATCCGCTTAAACCCCAGGCCTTAGAGTCATGACCATATATATATAATTTATCAATTCTTTTTTTATCTATAGAATGATAGTATCTAATGCACCTGTTTATTTCTGCAAGCCAATTCATCATCTTACTTTCTGAAACACTAGCTGATTCAAAGTAAAGAGATTGTGACTCTGCAACTCTTTCACTATTATTTCTACAAGCCATAGTCCTAAAAAAGTCATTTACACCATTATTAAGTGTATTAAAGGTAATCCTGTTAGAATCAATTTCTATAAATGCAATTATTTCATTATTGATGACCATGCTCTTATTTAATTCTAAACTTAACTCAGAAATATTATTAAGTATATTTGATGTTATATCGAGACCTATTAACCTAAGTTTTAGCATTTCTGCTAATTGGATATATTTCTTATATAAATTATAAGGGAGGCAGTAAACAACATAGTCTGCACTGATTATCCCACCATCATCATAAGTATCAATTATTTTATACATTAGCCTGTATTGATTTAAGTCTGCCGGAACAAGTTGACCTAAATTTAGTAAAATCATAGATAAGGTTTCAGACCTTTTCTTTAGTAGAGGTAGTCTTAATTTCCTTATAATAATAGTTTCTGAATTAATAATAAAAACTGCCTTTTTAGCCTTAATATTATTCTTTACTAGTGCATCATGGATTACTTTTGCAGTTAAATCTATATTGAAATTATCAACATTATAAAATTCAGCTGAAACATCTAATGTAGCTGCCTTTGAAATCAATAGCAAGTCCTTTTTCTTGTATCCCTCAACAAATTTAATATTACTCCCAAACTCTATGGACAAAATCATAGTATCATCCTGTTCATAAAAATTAATTTAAGTGTATCGTTATTATAGCCAATTTGGAATATAATGTCAAAATATATAGTGTTAATAATATTTTATGGAAGTATGTTAAATTTATATTATTTATATAGATAAAGTAATATATATATAATTTATTTCATATCTACAAAAAAAGGCGATTCCTAATCGCCATTTTTTGTCATTCTGAGGGCTTGCCCGAAGAATCTCATCTTTGTCATTCTGAACCGCAGGTGAAGAATCTCATTACTTAAAAGATGAGATCCAACCCTATCGCTCAGTATGCCACCTATTCTGTTGCATTATAAAGCATATAAGCTACTTCTGCCCTAGTAATTTTATTACTCATGCTATCAAAACTATTTGTCCTCACTTTTTTACCATATAGCATATCATTAGCTACATTAGACCACCTGAAAGACCCACGCATTACCCTGTTCATGATAATTTCAACTTCTGTATAAGAAATTGGATTTCCCGGTTTAAATGTACCATCATCATAACCGTTTATATAGCCATAATAAGCAGCATAATTTATTACATTGCTAAAACCACCGAAGGTATCCGCATCTTTAAATGCAACCCTGTTTCCCGGATTCCATGATACCGACCAGTTAAAAACCCTGCTTAATAAAGTTACAAATTCAGCTCTTGAAATATTATTATCAGGCTTAAAAGTCATATCACTATAGCCATAGATAACACCCCTTCTTACATATGTATCAATCACATCACTAGCCCAGTGGCCCCTTACATCACGGAAAACTTTAGTGTTCTTATCTACAAAGGCAGAAAAACTTGTGCCTGATGAATGTAAGCTGCTAGGTTTAACTTTTGCAGTCATTATACCAT
>CAZTML010000199.1:0-3362 GCA_964614935.1 uncultured Clostridia bacterium
TAAAAATCCCGCGGTCGCGGGATTTTTTTGTTATCCGTAAATTAAATCTTCACAAGTTTTATATGCGCATTCTGTAGGGGTTATTCCTAATTTCTTAGCTTTATTTAAGTTTTCCCAAGTTTGAGCAGGAAGTATCTCTTCAATTTTAGCCTTTAATGTCTCTTCAGTACCCTCATA
Source organism: uncultured Clostridia bacterium (assembly GCA_964614935.1). Lineage (GTDB taxonomy): Bacteria > Bacillota > Clostridia > Tissierellales > Sedimentibacteraceae > Sedimentibacter. Next base: position 178 of record CAZTML010000199.1, read on the forward strand.
TAGGTATTCCTCTGCTCCACACATTACACCAGCAATATTGTGCCACCATTCAGTTTGAAACAAGACACCCTGATCTTCTAAGAGTTTTGCCAATCTATATTCTTCTTCTTGGCTAGATGCTCTTAACTGGTTGTTTGCTGAACCCCATACATATTTGCATTTAAGTTTAGGTATATTTCCATCATGCAATATACCTCCAATTGCACATGGGCTCACAATATCTACATCCATTTCAATTACATCTTCAACAGAAACTATTTCAATATCCTTGCCTGGATGTTTTGCAACAAATTCTTTGACCCTATCAGAATCAATGTCTGATACATATAATTTGACATCCTCAGATAGCAGGTGGTCGCCCATATACCAACCTACTGCCCCAAGTCCCATTAATGCAGCACTCTTTCCCTTTAAGCTTTCGCTTCCTTCTTTAAATTTAACTGCTTGTTTTAGGGATAAATATACTCCATATGCCGTCGGTTTTCCTGTTTCACCGGTTGTTGCCTTGGGACCTCCTGTAAATTGCATGGAATAGCCATTTTCTTTCATGACATCAGACATTTCGGTAGGAAAATTCATGTCAGGACCTGTCATATCTCTGCAGCTGTCAAGTGCATATGCTAAAAAGCCCATTATCTCCATATTATCTAAATCTAATGGCCCCATTTGCACAGTTGCCTTACAACCTCCAAAGGGTAGATTGGCAGCTACATTTTTAAAGCTCATGCCACGTCCCAAGTTTAAGCCGTCTATTATTACATCAATTTCATCTTCTTCTACAGGATGACGCCTAATCCCTCCTGCCATTATAGAATGACTTTTATTAAGTAAGCCTAGTTTTCTGCTATGTTCGTGCATCATATATTTAATATCATATTTTTCATAATAATATGCATCAATTCCAAAATGCTTTCCCTGCTTAATTAAGTCTAATACTTGTTCAAGATAGTCATTTAACTCATATTTAGAGTATAATTCTCTCACTTGTTTTGTATTCAGATATAGAGCATCGTCTGTTAAAATGCCATCTACACAAAAATCCTTGTTATATCTAGAGAAATCAAGGTCAGCATCCCACTCCTTGGCAGCATATAATCTGTAATTTTCAGTTTTATAATCATATCTAATTTTAAGTGTTGTTAGTCCTTCAGCTTTTAATGGTGTAAATAAACTTTTCAATTGTTTCCTCCTATAGTTTGTTTCTTGTTATTCTCCTACAAATTCTGCTCCTTCAAATGCCTTGTTGTCTTTGGAAAGACCAAGAGCTTTCATGGTTTCTAGGTTTACTATTTTATTTACAGTTGATGGGTATTCAATTTCAACATCCTTAATATCTTCTCCATCAACCATGATTCTCTTTGCCATTCTTGCAGCTTGCTTTCCATGTTCGTAATAGTTTAAACCATTGGCTATTAAAATACCGTCTGCTGCTTGAGATTCTATAGATGATAAGGTAATAATATTATTTTCTATAGCTAAGTTAGCTACAAGACCGATAGCATTAGCAACTATATTATCACCGATAACATACATTACATCAATCTTCTTAGCTAATGTATTCACCGCCTGAGGAATATCATTTGCACTTATAATACCTACAGTTTCAACTGTCATTCCAAGGGTTTCTGCCGCTGCTTTCACCTCATTAACTTGGACCTCTGAATTAGATTCACCAGTATTATAAATAATTCCTACTACAGAAGCATCTTCTTTTAAATCTTTTGCTAAGGATAGTATTTCGCCTACCTTAACTTTATCGCTAACCCCTGTAACATTTTCGATTTCATTTTCTTCTGAAACTATGTCAGAATAAACAGGGTCTGTTACAGATGAGAAAACTACGGGTATATCAGTGCCTTCTGTTGCCCTTCTTGCTGATTGGCTGGATAGTGTAGCTATTGAGTAAATTAAATCTACTTTATCTTTAACGAATTTTTCTGCAATCAATTGTGTACTAGATGTTTCTCCCTGGGCATTTGAATAGTCAATTTCAACGTCTACCCCAAGAGCCTTCATTTCATCAACAAACCCTTCTCTTGCCTGGTCCAATGATGGATGTTCAATTAATTGGGATATACCTATTTTATATGATTCATTTTCTGGATTATTTGTTTCTGCTCCAACAGTGCTGCAACCTGTTAATAATATAAGACTGCTAAGTACTATAGCAATTCCTTTTTTAATTAAGTTTGATTTCATAATATCCTCCAGAATTTTGGTTCTTTAGTTTTCATTTTTTTATTTTTTAATTTCTGATTTTGTTTTCGATAAACTTGGCCAGAGTTATATCGATTTGAAGTTTAGATTAACTTATCGTTAGATAAGAGACGCAGGCTCCATCTTGCAAATCAAGATTGCGATGCGTAAGACTTACCAGCAATTTCTTCTCCAAAGAAATTGGGTTAAGTCTATAAAAAAAAATCTTTCACTCCTATAAACACATTTCCATAGAACTGTGCTTATAGGGACGAAAGATTCCGCGGTACCACCCTAATTATGATATAGATATATCATCACTTCAAAGTCTAACAACTTCTAACCCTGTAACGTGGGTATACGTGTTTGCCTACTTGGCTTAACCTTGAACAGGTTACCGTTGAACAAACATGCTCTGCAGTGAATATTACATATTTTTCTCAATGTTGGCTTTCACCTTCTCCAACTCTCTGTAAAGGATTAAAATATCTTTCTCTGCTTCAACGCATTTATTTTTTATTTATTGTTTGCTATCTTATCCTAATTATTATGACTTGTCAAGAAATATAGTTCTGGTAAATTTTGGTGTTCACTCTGATTCTCTATATTTTAAAAATATTAAGAAATAAATTGTTGTTGGTATATCTCTTTTATTCTTGTTCATTTTCCGGTTTCAAAAGTTCTTTTGCCAAGTCAAACATGTCAGAGGGAACATAAACGTCTATTCCATACAAATTTGCACCTGTGTATATTTCCATGATTTCACCGGTGCCTTTTGATTTTTTTAATACCGGTATTCCGTATGATTTTAACTTTGCTATAATTATTTCTGATTCAATATGGTTTAAATTTGAGAGTAATAACTTTCCATTATCCATTTTTTCCTCCTAGATCAAACTATAAAGCACAAGATTTTTTCGTTCCTTAATTCAATATTATATTTAGTATATCAAATAATGTTTTTTCATTCAATAATGATTCATATTTAA
>CAZTML010000200.1:0-3350 GCA_964614935.1 uncultured Clostridia bacterium
TCATTTAAATGCTTTAAACCTCTTTCAGTAGGGGCATCAGGAAACATAACAACGCCCTCTTCTTCCAAAGTAACTCCTTTTACTTCAACAAATATTTTTCTCTCATCTGCTTCAATATAGAAATCAAAACGGGAATTCTTATATTTGCATTCAGGTTTTATTAATGTTATATTTTCAAAGAGATTACCCTTAAGTAACCATTCATGAAAAACTTTGTTAGGTACCTGACTGTCTATATTAATCAATCTATGACCCTTGTAAACAGATATTAAAGAATACTTAGTTTTACGGTTTGGATTATCTGATTCTTGCACATAGATTGAGGCACCTTCAATTAATAATTCCTTGCACCGGCCTGTATTTTTTACATGGCATTTCTCAATTTTGCCATCAATTTCGATATTTGCTATAAACCTGTTTGGTCTGCTAATAAATTTTGCTGATTTTATATTATCGTATTTCAAAATTACTCCCTATGTTATGAATATGTTATTTCTCAAATATTTCTTTTGCCAAGCCTATAGGAAAATCCATGATACAACCTTTTGATGGATTTACTACTTGACTTATACGTAGGTTCCCTGCAAGTGAAAGTAGCATTCCACACTGTGCATCCGTAAGGTCTGAATGGTCTTGTAAAAACCTGTGCATTTTCTGAGCAGCTATAAGGCTACATTTATCTAAGGAAGGATCTGCAGCTGTAGTAATATAGTGACTATCAGTTACTATAAATGGAGTAGGAATATCGCTTCGATTCTTTAAAACATCCACTTTTACAGTTACCTCACCACTCATCTCTAAAGCACAAATTACTGTCTCCCCATCTCCCTGAACTGCATGCAAATCACCCATAGAAAGCAAGGCTCCAGGAACATTAACCGGTAAATAAAGTAGTGCACCTTCCCCTAAATCTTTTATATCTAAGTTTCCTCCATGTTCACTTGGAACTACAGTTCTGATTGCTTCCTTTTCAGGAGCAGTTCCAATTACGCCAATCATTGGTCGAATAGGTATGGTGATGTTGTTATCAAAGTTTATTTTTTCGTCTTCTATGGAAAATCTACGACAGTGAGATCCTTCTATTTCGTAAATGCCTGCTCCTTTGCGAACACACATTGAGCCTTCGTCCTCAATATCAATTGCTTGTATTTCTACACGTAACACATCTCCCGGTTCGGCTCCATTTACATAGAGAGGTCCTGTAGCTGGATTATTATGACTCATGCTTGTTGTACTAAAATCTTTACCATCTTCTGTAATTTGCTCACAATAGCAATCCTGGGTGCAAAACTTTACCCTATCTCCGCTATTTGCATAAGCTGCAGGAGCTTCTATAGGACTAAAATGATAAATAATTTGTTCTTTATTAATAGTTAACATTGCTACCTCCATAATAGTCTTTATAGCTACTAAGCCTTCTTGCAGTCCTTACTTCAGGTAACAAGTTCAAAAAATCATCTTCAATAATAAATCTTTTCATTTTCTACCTCTCTGATATTCGTTTTTTCTTAATAGGCTTATTATATCATACTTGTTTTAATTGTTGGATATAAAAATTCTTTATTAAAAAAGGGCCTTAGCCCTTTTTTCTATTTGCCATACCCTTCTAGGATTTCTATTCCTTCTTCAATTAGTTTTTTTGCACTATTAAGATTTCCGTAAGCTGCAACTGAATTGTGGAATCCTTCGCTATTTTCAACAAATACGAAATCCCATTTAAATTGTGCTTTTCTGTGAATATCCCTTAATTTTGCTAAATCTTCATCTTTTATATCTCCATCTTCAACTGCCTTTGCCAATCGATTTACAAAGTCAACCAAGAAATCACTCACTTCATTAGTTTTATCATATACGCCCTTTTGAATTGCTTCTACATCTGCAATTCTATCTTTAGGTTCATCACCGTGACAAGAAAAGCAAGATTCTTTTAATCCTTCTTCTGATAAGAGTGGACTAGTCCAATGATGCGATTGAAGACCTTCATCTCCCACAATTGCAGGCATGTGACAGTCATTACATGACATTCCTAAATTATAATGAGTACTTCCTTGGAAAGTTTCAAATTCGGGATGCTGTGCTTTAAGCATATTTGCTCCTGTAGTCGGATGCACCCAATCCTGAAACTCTATATCATCATAGTAGTCTAGCATGCTATTAGTATCAAGTCCAATTTTCCATGGTACGATTACTTCCTTAGTTTCAGGTTCCAAATAATACTCTACGTGGCATTGTGCACAGGCAAGAGTTCCCGGATCTATTTCTTTATCAACATGTTCTAATCCCTTATTTAGGTGAGCTCTAGTTATATTCACTTCCCCGGGCGTGTTTCTATGGCAGTCATAACAGCTTATAGTGCTCATTTCGGGATGGTCATCTACGAACTGTTGAAAACTTATGGTGTTTACACTAACTCCATCCTTTGCCAACTCTTCTGTAAAGTCAGCCGTTTTACAAGCTAAACAAGATGCCCCTGGTTTTGGCCTAGCAGTATTAATTACATCTTCCAAAGCATAAACATGTCCTCTGGCCCTTAAATACTCCTTGCTAAATCCATATCCATCATAGAATATTTTTAGATTTGGGTATTCCTCCAAATAATCAATTTGTTCAGAACCACCATATGTAGTTTTCTTCATCTCTGAATTTGCCATATAAGAAGCGTATATATCTGGATGTTTGTCTTTCCAATCATCTACTCTCATTATTTTTTGAGGTGAAACAGTCGCAGCCCCTGGACCCAAGCTATTTCCTAATACCAAAAGACCAATAGATACAGCAAATACTAAAACAATCGCTATAGCTTTCTTCATTTTCCCTCCTATTAATCATAAAATTCAAATTCCATATTTAATAATTTTCCCTAATTAAAGAATGTAACAATTATGCTAACATTTTAGCATATTCTACTGGTGTTGTCAAAATATTATCATTTATTCTATTGTTATTTGAGCTCTAAAAGATGTAAAACTTGTATTATCATTTATTCCCTCTATATTGACAATATTATTGCCGAAATTGGTAGAATCAGTGTAAATTTTTATTTTTTCTCCCGGCAATGATTCGTGCATGTAATTAACATCTATTGATTTTACAAAATGTTTTTTATGATCCTCTAAGCTGAAACAGTCCATAATATAATCTATGTATTTGGCATTGTTCAAATGCTCATTTATATCAATATCTGAGTAGCCTACAGTCTTTTCATAATTTAAAATCAGCTGACCCGTCGGCTTAATTTTGTCAAATGTACAATCTATTGCCCTCTCTCTTTCAGTTTCAGGAAACTTTTCTTCTACTATACTACTTCTTCTTAATCTTCTGGTCTTGAAATCTATGACAACCCATTGAGT
>CAZTML010000201.1:0-3306 GCA_964614935.1 uncultured Clostridia bacterium
CAAGTTGATTTTTCATATCATGCTTCATTATCTTAATTTCGGTATACAATTTCCTTACTTCTTCATTATGCTCTTGGCTTAGCTTGTATCTTTGGTTTATAATCGTATTTTCTAGGTTTGTTTTATATTCCTCAGCCAGTTTTACAAACAAAAAATAAGAGAAAGCATTAATAACTATTAATCCTATTATAGACAGTAAAAAATAAAAAGTAATTCTTGGATCATTATTTTCGAGAACTGATTCTGTTATTGTAACCATAATAAATATTGTAAGCACCGGTATGAGTATAATCGCAAGCCATGAAAGACTAGATGTTTTTTCATACCTATCAACTTTAATCTTTATTATTATTCTTGATATATAAAACAAAAATAGCTTTGAAATTATCACAGCAATAAATCTATACACGGAAAATGTGGTAATAATATATTCTGTACTTACTTTAAATATCATACTTGCTACAAACATTGTAAATATCGCTGTCAAAATCATAACTACATTAAAAACTATACAGCTGAATAATTTAATCTTGACTTTTCCCTTAAGTGCATACAGACTATATAAGATCATAATTATTAATGAAATATAACTTGCAGCTTCTATATAGCTTTGAATGTAATTCATTAGAGTAACATTGATAAATATTGCGAATACTGCTCCTGCAAAAAGGATATATCTCTTCGCTCCATAAAATTTAAATCCGTTATATTTTGATATAAAGTCAATCATCAAGTATGATTCAAAGAAATTAATTGATAATTCAAATATTACTACTAAAATGTTATCCATAGTCACAATACTCATTTCTTTAGTATTTTTAGCTAAATTCCTTCTATAAATTTTTGCTGTACAAATTTAAGCTTAGATCTACTTACAGGAATTTCTTGATTGTTTACCAATGTAACACTGTTCTTGTTTACCCTTCTTATATATTTTAGATTAACCAAGTACCCTAAATGTGTTCTTATGAATCCGTATTTTTCAAGCTCTTTCTCTTTTTCCTTAATGTTTCCTATATGTTTGGAGCTTTTATTATTTGCCATATTAACATTTATATAGTTTCTGGCACTTTCTATATAAATTATATTTCTTATATCTATTTTAATTTCCTGCTTATTTAATTCTACACTTATTTTATATGATATGGATTCAATTTGATTTATTGCAGCTTTCACGGCTTCTGAAATCTTTTCTTCTATTTCTGACTTTCTTATAAATCTAAGGGGCTGTACTTTTAGTGATTCGTATACCATCTCATCCATACCGCTGACAAAAATAATCACAGAATCCGGATTATTGAATTTTATATTATAAGCAGCTTCCAAACCATTTATATCCGGCATATCTATATCTAAAAAGAATATATCAAAATTATTATCATGAATATCTGTAAGCAGTTTATTTACATCACCATATTTACTTATATGGTATTCATAGTCTGTAGTCATTAATTCTTTTTCTACATACTTTGATATATTAATCAACATTGTTTCATCATCATCGCAAATAGCAATCTTATAATATCCCATACTATCCCCCTGAATTATTTTAAAAGCTTGCAAAAAATAATACCATTAACAATTAACGTCGCCAACAAAGTTTCTCCTATAGACAATTATACACTTACAACCATCATTTTTCAACTCTTATAAGGACGCTTCAGAGGTACTTGAAGGAACTTAGATTATATGTTGAACGTCAAATTAATCTAACCCCTAACTTTAACCATATTCCTAATGAAGGATATGTTCCAACCTACATTAGAACTGACCTTACTAACGCCTTGCATGATGTATTTGGGTTTAGAGCAGATACCGAAATAGTCAGTTTGAAACAAATGAAATAAGAGTACAAGAAATTAAAAAAGTACGCACCTTATCTCAAATATTTAAAAGTCTGGAAACCAATATTCATCAGCATTCCAGACTTTTTGTTTTCTCTCAACTGTCAAAGACAGGATATACCATAATCACAGATTCTGTCAACATTCAATAATCGGATTCGCTTATGATGTAAAAGAACCCTTTCCATTTTACAATAGAGGCTATAAAATAGATTTGCTTCAATCCGCGAGATTAAGAGCTTTCAATATTGTAAACACGCGATGCTTTTATACATTACTGACTGCAACTTTAAAATGTCACCGTATCCTGTTAATAGAGAGACACACTTGATATCTCAAACTTATAACCTTTGACTATTTTTCCACCTTGATGTTTCTGTATTTCCACTTTATCCACCACAACTTTTATGCCATGACTTGCACTACCACTTCCAATACCATCACGAATATTATCCCAAGCGCCTGGAATAAAACCAATCAACGTTACTATAGCTCCAGCTCCAGTTGCTAATGTCACACCCAAAGCAAAAGAAACTAATGAAATTAAAGCTGCAGCAACTGCAAGACTGGTCGCTGCTTCCGTAACTAAATCACTCATGTCAGCATAACTAATTTTCTTTTCATAACTATCAACTACATCCCCCACAGCTTGTGGCATTACCTCAATATCATTTTCAATTTCTGGTATCGAAATAGTTTTTCCTGTATATGATGAATATATAGTATTGTTGACTTTGTCAATATTAAAATAACCCTCAACTTCTCCGCCTACCTCAACTGTAAGCTTTGCACTTCTAGCAGTTTCATCCACTGTTAAAACACCAAATTCATCATCTATTTTCATTAAAATCCTATTCTCTGTTAATTTTATAGTTGATAAGGCATCATTGTCAGTGGCTGCAAATACAGTAGCCCCTATGTTTAAAATTAACGTCATAACCAATATTAAACTTATTATTTTTTTCATTTTCCCCTCCACTTTTTCATAGCATATATGTTATTTTATGGCTTTTATCTTAAACTTCGTTTTACCTCCTCCATTTTATAATAGCCTCTATTACATTTTAAAAATGCTTATATTATATATATACAAGTACTCCAATAGATGCTGCCACAAATCCAATTACTAATACAATTAAAAACAAGCGATACCATTTGGTACTTACACATGTACCACCTTCAATTATCTTTTTCTTCGACAATTTAAACCAAAACAAATATCCTAGCAGAGTAGCCCCTGCTATAAATGCTCCATATAGGTAAACCAAGAAAAGCAAAAATTTGTTTTCATCGACATAAGAAAAGTTTATGAAGAGATTCCTACCATTAAAGAATGTGAGAATCATCATCATAAAGAAGACTTTAGTCCCGTCTAGAGTAAAAGTTTTTTTCATTTTTTCGTGTGTATTTTCCAACCTAATTATCTCATCAATTTCTAAGGGTTTTACTTCTTGATCAGCAC
>CAZTML010000202.1:0-3296 GCA_964614935.1 uncultured Clostridia bacterium
ACAAATCGGAAAACATTCGTTTATCGTGATGTGGCTAACACGTGATAACTCAGAGGGCGTAGCCAAGAGTCTTATATTTTAATTTTTGAAATTCTTCACCTACGGTTCAGAATTACAGGGCTCGCGCCCTGTAAAATCGGGGGACATTCCTCCTACTGGCAAAGTCTATCCCAATAGGAGGTGTGCCCCCCATACCTTTAACTGTTAATCTTCATCAAATTTAAGGACTGCAAGGAATGCTTCTTGTGGAACTTCTACACTTCCTATTTGTCTCATTCTTTTCTTTCCTTCTTTTTGTTTTTCTAAGAGCTTTTTCTTTCTCGAGATATCTCCACCGTAGCATTTAGCAAGAACGTCTTTTCTAAGGGCTTTAACCGTTTCTCTGGCAATTATTTTGCCTCCTACCGCTGCTTGAAGAGGTACTGCAAACATGTGTCTTGGAATTACGTCTTTAAGTCTTTCAACGATTCCTCTTCCTCTTTCGTAAGCTTTGTCCTCATGAACGATTATTGAAAATGCATCTACCAATTCTCCATTTATTAATATGTCAAGTTTTACTAATTCTGAGCGAACATAACCATCAAGTTCGTAATCTAGGGATGCATAACCCCTTGTTTTCGATTTTAAAGCATCAAAGAAATCATAGATAACTTCATTTAAAGGCAATTTATAATGAAGTATAACCCTGTTAGCTTCCATGTATTCCATATTTGTAAATACACCTCTTCGGTTCTGACACAGGTCCATAATTGGCCCTACATAATCAGTGGGGCTCATGATGGATGCATTGACTATGGGTTCTTCCATATATTCTATTTCCTGCACATCAGGCATATTTGTAGGATTTTGCATAATCATCATTTCGCCATTTGTCTTATAGATTTTGTATATTACACTTGGAGTAGTTGCAATAATATTTAAGTCAAATTCTCTTTCAAGTCTTTCCTGAATAATTTCCATGTGAAGAAGGCCTAAAAACCCGCATCTAAATCCAAAACCTAAGGCAACGGATGTTTCCGGCTCAAAAGTTAATGAAGCATCATTAACCTGGAGCTTTTCTAGTGCATCTCTTACGCTGGTGTACTCTTCCCCTTCTGCAGGATAAACACCGCAATAAACCATAGATGTAACTTTTTTATAGCCTGGCAGGGGTTCTGTTGCTGGATTAGCACTACTAGTAATGGTATCTCCCACCTGGCAGCTTTTTACATCCTTCATACTGGCACACAAATAACCCACATCTCCTGAATACAAATTAGATACGGGTTTCTGGGTTGGTGAAATAACTCCTACCTCAGTGACGTCAAAGGTCTTCCCTGTTGCCATCATCTTAATTTTATCTCCCTTTTTTACCTGGCCTTCCTTGATTCTTATATATGCCACAACACCCCTGTAGGTATCATAATAGGAATCAAAAACTAAAGCCTTTAAAGGAGCATCTTCATCGCCCTCTGGTGGTGGAATTTTAGTTACAATAGCTTCTAAGACTTGGTCGATATTTAAATTATCTTTTGCTGAAATAAGTGGTGCATCAGAACAATCTAGACCTATTACATCTTCAATTTCCTGTTTTATTTCATCAGGCCTTGCACTTGGCAAATCTATTTTATTGATAACAGGAACTATTTCAAGGTCCTGGTCTAGTGCTAAGTAGACATTTGCCAATGTTTGTGCTTCAATACCCTGTGCTGCATCCACAACTAAAACAGCCCCTTCACATGCAGCCAAACTTCTTGATACTTCATAGTTAAAGTCTACATGACCAGGAGTATCAATTAAATTTAGTGTGTATTCATGTCCATCATGTGCCTTGTACAATAAACTCATAGTCTGAAGTTTAATTGTGATTCCTCTTTCTCTTTCCAGGTCCATATTGTCTAAAACCTGGCTTTGCATCTCTCTATGAGTCAGCATTCCCGTGTTTTCTATTAACCTGTCCGCTAATGTTGATTTTCCATGATCTATATGAGCGATTATCGAAAAGTTTCTTATGTATTTTTTTCTGTCCAAATACGTGTAACCTCCCTAAATTAAACTAAGGATATTATATCAAAAGTTTGAGTAAATGTAAAATTATTATTTTTCAATATTGTTAATATATTCATATAAAACATCTGTCAACAAATCAGCTGTATACTCTATTTCTTCATATGTATTCAAAGTGCAACCTACCTCTATAAGGAAAGAATAATCTGAATGATATTGATTGAAGTATGCACCATCCCTAATAATTATATCCCTTATTAAACCCGGATACATTTCATAAGCGGTTTCAAATAGTTCTCCAGCATTATCTTTAAGTTGTTGAGCATTGTTGTTTTTATTTCCTATTACTAAGGTACAAGTTGCGGCAGTTTTGCCGTTAATTTCTGTAGTTTTTACTTTTGACAAAATCGCCTCATAGTTAGAGTTTTCTTCTGCACCGTCTCGGTGAAAATCAATTAATATATTCTTCTTACTGTCGGACAGGACTTTTCTAACAGCAGAGTTTGAATTTGCATAGGATGAGTTGTAGTCGGGATAATCATTGTAATCTTTTAAATGAGTTGTCTTAATACCCTTATCAGATAATTTGTCTGATATTCTAGTACCTATTCCCAATATATTTAAACTTTCATCTAAAGTTCTGTAATTCGTATCGTTAGTAGATTGAAATGCTTCCGTTCCATGTGTGTGAAATAAGACAACATTTAAGCTGTCAGCAAGAGAAGTAGCGTTTAGGAATAATCTTCTTGGTCCACTGCTTCTTGATCTTGTTTTAATAACCTTAAAAAAGCTATCCTTTCGGTCACTTGCTAGGTATACTTGATCTGTTTTTTCAGTCTTATATTCATTTTCATTAAATATCTCTAAATCTTTCTTGATTTCTTTGCTTTCAATTGTTTTGAAAACTTCACTATTTTTTGATTGTGTATCAATAATCGTAAATACTTCTTCGTCATTGTCTTTTTCCTTAAATGTTTTTTCTAAAAACATATTAAAGTAGGACATAATCTTATCTAATGTACCTAATTCATTGTTGTTTTTATTTACATTGTAGTTTATTGATATTGTCGTGATTTCCTTATTGGATTTTCTCTCTTCTGATAAATTGTAAACAAAAGAGTAGCCCAAAAAAAGTGCTGTCAAACACAAAATAGACAGTACCATGTAAAATGACCTTCCACCCTTATTTTTTCTTCGTCTTTTCATGATCTCAACTCCACATATTTTCTAAAGTAATATATTACTTTACAAATTTTCTAAAAAAGTAATATATTAATGTATATGTGTATTGTTTCCTGAATAACACTCTT
>CAZTML010000203.1:0-3259 GCA_964614935.1 uncultured Clostridia bacterium
GTGAGAGTTGTTAAATGGAAGGAAGATTTATAGTACTAGAAGGCTGTGATGGCTCAGGAAAAAGCACTATGGCCAATAAAATAGGGGAATATTTCGCTAGCCAAGGTCGTAGTATTGAGCTTACAAGAGAGCCTGGAGGTACTTTAATAAGTGAAAAAATAAGAGAATTAATTTTAGATAGAAATAACATTGAAATGGATTATAGGACAGAGGCTCTCCTTTATGCAGCATCTAGAGCCCAGCTAATGTCTGAAAAAATAATTCCATGGCTTAAAGCTGGAAAAGTAGTGATAAGCGAAAGATATGTTTATTCAAGTTTAGTATATCAAGGCCTTGGGAGAGGCCTTGGTATTGATGAAGTTAAAAAAATAAATGATTTTGCTACAGCAGGAATTAAACCTGACTTAGTAATTTTGTTAGATGTTGACCCTGAAAAGGCATTAAATAGGAAGATTTCCATAGATGGCGGGGACAGGTTGGAAAATGAAGATATTTCATTTCATCAAAGCGTTTATGATGGCTACAAAAAACTTGCCAAACATTTTCCGGAAATTATTACTTTAGATGCTGAAAGGTCAATAGATGAAATATTTGAAGATATAAAAAATTTATTAATATAAGGAGGACTTATGAAGCTGATTACTGCTATAGTTCAAAACGATGATGCAAATAAGCTGATTTCAGCATTAAGGGAAAGTGGAATTTCTTCCACTAAAATGTCATCTACCGGTGGTTTTTTAAGTTCTGGAAATACAACTGTAATTTCAGGTGTTGAAGATGACCAGGTTGACGATGTAATTGAAATAATAAGAAAGATTTGCAAATTGAAAAAGAAAGTTACTGCTGCCATACCTCCAAGTTCATTCTCTACAGTTGGAGGATACTTGCCCCAAACTATAGAGGTTACAGTGGGAGGGGCTGTTGTATTTGTAACTCCCGTTGATAGGTTTGAAAAGATTTAGGGGGTAAATATGCTTTACAACCAAGTAGCAGGACAGGAAGAAGTTAAGACATCCTTAAGAAAATCAATTAACAACAATCAAGTATCTCATTGTTATATATTTGAAGGACCTAAAGGTATGGGCAAATTTGATTTAGCATTAATATTTGCCCAATCTTTGCTTTGCTTAGATTTTCTTGTAGACCCATGCAATAAATGCAAATCTTGTATAAAAGTGAATTCTTCAAATCATCCGGACCTGCATGTGATAAATCAAGAAGAAACAAGTATTAAAAGAGAAGAAATTGATAATTTAATCGATTCAGTTTATAGGAAACCCTATGAAGCCAAAAGAAAAATTTATATAATTAAAGATGCCCACTCAATGACGGTTCAGGCAGCAAATACTTTTTTAAAAACTTTAGAAGAACCGCCAAAAGATACGGTTATGATACTTTTAACTACAAATTCGAATTTGCTTCTACCAACGATCGTTTCACGATGCCAGGAAGTAAAATTCAGAAATATAAGCAGAGAAACAATCAAGACATATTTAAAAGAATATAATGCGAGTAGTGAGACAATAGAATTAGCAGCAAATTATTCAAATGGAAATCTCAATAAGGCAATAAACATAATTAAAGGCAATGATGATATTCTTCAAAAGCGACAAGAAATAATTAAAATTTTTGATAAAATTATAGGTTACGATTCGGAAATAATTTATGAATTAGAAAATTACTTTGATGAACAAAAAGATAATATAGATTTTATAATAGAAATAATGGTAATATGGATAAGAGATGTGTTGTTTGTGAAAAACAATATGGAAGACCTTGTTATAAATAAGGATTATATTAAACTATTAAAAGCTCACGGGGAAAGTTTGAAAATGAATTCCGACATTGTTGAATTCATGCAAAATACTAGTGATAATATAAAGAGCAATGTTAACTATAAATTAGCAGTTGATAATATGCTTTTAAAGATTCAGGAGGTCTTTAAATGATAAAGGTAGTTGGCGTTAGATTCAAAAAAGCCGGCAAGATATACTATTTTGATCCTGAGAAAAAGTGGATTAATAATGGAGATTTTGTAATAGTAGAAACCATAAGGGGAATTGAGTACGGACAGGTTGTCGTAGGCCCTAAGATGGTTAAAGAAGAAGACATAGTACAGCCCCTAAAAAAGGTGCAAAGACTAGCAACAGAAGAAGATATTAAATTAAACCAAGAAAATAAAGAAAAAGAAAGAGAAGCTTTTGACATATGTCTTAAAAAGATAGAAGAGCATGAATTGGAAATGAAGCTTGTTGATATAGAATATACTTTTGACAACAATAAAGTAATTTTTTACTTCACTGCAGACGGTAGAATTGATTTCAGAGAATTAGTAAAAGATTTGGCAGCAATATTTAGAACAAGAATAGAGCTAAGACAAATTGGTGTAAGAGACGAAGCTAAAATGATAGGAGGCCTTGGCCCTTGCGGAAGACAAATGTGTTGTTCATCATTTTTGGGTGAATTTTATCCAGTTTCTATAAAAATGGCTAAGGAGCAAAAACTATCTTTAAACCCTGCCAAAATATCGGGAATATGCTCAAGACTTATGTGTTGTTTAAATTACGAGCACCATGTATATGAAGAAAATGTTAAAAAACTTCCAGACTTAGGAGATAAGGTCCAGGTAGTGGGGACAAATAAAAGTGGAGTAGTTTTAGATATTAACCCCTTATTTGTAACTGCCAGGGTAAGTGTTGTAAAAAGCGATGGAACTATTGAAATTGAAGAAATAAAAGGTGAAGATCTTAAAGTTATAGAAGAAGGTAGTTCCAAACATAAGGCTGAAGAAATAAATTTAGAAGAGTTAAAAGAATTAGAAGACGATTAATTGAAATATAAAAAAACACCTTAATTACATTAAAAAAATAAGGTGTTTTTTTATACCTGGTACTTGAATTCTATGCTTTTTTCCTTATTTTCAATACCTTTATACAAACATTAGTTAATTTAGTAACGAAATACTTTGCAATTGATAAATTTTCGCGTTTTATTAAAAAAACACTTTTAAAAAATTGTTATTAGTGCTACAATAAATAAGGACAATATTGGGGGAGGTGAAATTTTAATGGCTCACGTAATATCAGATGCATGTATAAGCTGTGGAGCATGTGAACCGGAATGCCCGGTAGGAGTTATTTCAGCAGGTGATTCTCAGTATGAAATAGATGCAGCAGGTTGTATCGACTGTGGCGCATGTGCTGCTGTATGCCCTGTTGAAGCAATATCACAGGAATAATAATACCAATGAGAGGGACAG
>CAZTML010000204.1:0-3252 GCA_964614935.1 uncultured Clostridia bacterium
GGGGGAGGTACAATCATATGGGTTTATTTAATAAATTAAAACAACCAATCTTTCTTAAAGAAAGCAGTAACGCAGAAGTGCAAATAGAAAAGCTTAAAGCAATAGAACCTTTACTTAATGCAGAAGGACAATCTATCATTAAACAAGATATAAAGAATCTTGAGTATGGAATAGCTGGGGAGAAGAATATAGCATTTGAGTTGAAGAATAGCCATATGCCTATGTATATATTGCATGATATCTATCTGGAAGATGGAGATTTAAGCGCACAGATAGACTATCTTGTGTTTACAAAGAGAGTATGCTTTGTTATTGAATGTAAAAATCTCTATGGTGATGTTGAAATTAATAACAGGGGAGATTTTGTTCGTACCACAGAATATTATGGCAAAAAGAAAAAAGAAGGAATATATTCTCCGATTACACAGAATCAACGCCACTTAGAATTACTGAAAAAAATAAGAGTTGATAATAAAGGTAATATCTTAACTAAATTTATGACGGACAGATATTTTGAAGATATCTATAAACCTGTAGTAGTACTGGCTAATCCTAAAACAGTACTTAATGCAAAGTTTGCTGAAAAGGAAGTAAAGGAAAAAATTATTCGTTCAGATCAATTGGTTAAATATATAAAGGATATATATATAAATTCTAAAGTTGCAGAATATTCTGATGAAGGATTACTGAAATGGACTCAATCTATTCTGGATTTACATAAGGAAATTGAAAAAGATTATTCTGCAAAATATGAACAATATATAATTAATACTAACAGACATGAAATTAATGATGAGGTGCCTTTAACAAAAGAGGCAAAAAGTACAGTCGTAAATACTGTTGACAATATAGAAGAAACTGCAATATTCAAGGAGTTAAGAGCATACCGATTAAACAAAAGTCGAGAAGAAAATATAAAGGCATATTTTATCTACAACGATAACCAGTTAAAGGATTTAATTTCGAAGATGCCAAAAAGCAAGGAAGAACTTCAATTGGTAGCTGGGTTTGGTAAAATAAAGACAGATAAGTATGGTGATGATATTTTAAAAATATTGAGCAAATTCTATTAGAGTAAGCTTCTCATTAATCAAACTTTGAATTATTGTGTTTAATTAATTATATTTACAACTTACTTATGGGTTATAAATCTTAAGAACTTTTAAGGAATCAGGCCCATAGTATGTCGATTAAATATATTTAAGATGGACTTAGATTAGAGGTTAATGATATTATAGATATTTTTAATGACTTGAGGGATGCTGGTTTAATTTTCGAGGAGGAATTTTATGAAAAGATGTCAAATATGTGGCAAGGGCCCGGAATATGAGGGTATGGTACATTTAACCGTAGAAGAAAATGAACCGCCGGAAATCTTCTGTAAAGACTGTTATAACATATATATTTCCGATATGTATGGTATTGATAATTATACTGACTTTGAAAAGGAGAAAGTTTTTATTGATTGCGATGGTATTGAACATAATTTTAAAATAGAAAAAACAATTAATCCTACAGGTATCGGTTGGGAAGCAAAAGAATATTTGGATGAAGAAAATATCGGTTATTCATTTGAGGTATACCAGGAATTTGAAGAAAGTTCAATAAATGCAATAAACAGGTTGTATAAAAAAATAGAAAAAGGATTGTCAAGAAAGTTCATAGAAAAGAGAGAATCCTTTTGCCGTGAGTTTTATACATTAAAAGATAATGTAGCAGAAGGAAGGATTGAATGGGATGATAACTATGACGGAGAAGTACCAAAATTAATTATTGATGGGCAAGAATTCACACTGCACGATTTAGGTAAAATGATGATGTCCTGCGAAGGATGGAATTTCAGATTAGAAATTATTGAACCAACAGAATGGAATAGGGAGGATCATATTTTGAATAAAGTAAATCCAAAGTATATTGAACTTGATGATAAGATGCAGGTGGGTTATAAATATTTGTATGAGAAAAATTATACAGAGGTTATTAAAACGTGGCTTATTACATGGAATATTCTCATGGATGAAATGAAAAAGATTTCTGTAAGAACATTTAAAAAATTTGATGATGTTTTTCATGGCACACAGTTCGTAACTAATTGGGTAGGGGATTTTGAAGATTGTTTAAATAGCATAATTTCCAGTTCTAATAATCCCGAGATATTAGATTCTTACGGTAATATAAGAATTGATTTAAATAAACAAATTTTAAGCTTTTTAGAGGAAGATGATGACCTAACTGCTGAAAATTCGAATAGAGCTATAGCAGAAACTTATTTTATGATGGGCGATATTGAAAAGGGTGAAGAGTTATTTGAAACTTACCTTAAGGAAGACCCTAATTGGGGTTGGGGATGGATTGGGTGGTCAGACCAATATTGGTTATGCAAAAGGGATAAGCCGGACTTTAAAAGAGGTGAAGAGATATTACTAAAAGCCTTAAATCATCCAGGCTTAAGGGACAGGGAAGATGTAGAAGAAAGATTATTAAATCTTTACAGCGAATCCGGTGAAACAGATAAATTTGAAAAAGTTGATGCTATTTTTAATAGTAATAATAAGATTCCAAAAAAAATAAAGATAGGCAGAAATGAGCCATGTCCTTGTGGAAGTGGTAAGAAGTACAAGAAATGCTGCGGTGCGTAATTAAGGGTAGAATAATAAGTCTATACACAAAGTATGCCCTCGACAAGGGCATTGCGTCAGAAGATGTTTTCATGTACCATGCAGGATGTTGAAAACAGCGAATATAAAGAAATGGCAAGGGAAATGGGTCAATGTATAAGATAGGTATATTTAACTGGTATGGCTATGTAGAACCTTTTGAAAAAAGGGTTGAACAAATAAAGAAGGCTGGATATGATCATTTAATGCTTTGGTGGGAAGATGAATCTTATCCGAAACATATTGACAGAAGAGACTTTATTAAAATTGTAAAGTCCTATGACTTAAATCTTGATAATATTCATTTGCCTTCCGAGGGAATTAATACCTTGTGGCTCGACGGAATGGACAGGATTAAGAAGGTTGATGAAATCAGAAAGTGGATGGATGAATGCAAAGAGTCCGGTGCCGAAACAGTTGTGCTGCATCCAACCAACGGAATAGGAATTACTTTAAATAATTCAATGGGTTATAAATCTTTTGAGAAAATTATATACGAAGCTGAAGATATTAAATTAAAAGTTGCAATTGAAAATACACGGATGCTGAATTACCTGGAATTTATTTTTGAAGAATTCAAATCTGACTATGCAGG
>CAZTML010000205.1:0-3213 GCA_964614935.1 uncultured Clostridia bacterium
ATATTTACCTGCATCCATTCTTTACACAGTTTCCGGGTCTATTTATGTTGAGTCCTTATTCTCTATTCCTGGAACAGGTGGACTATTGGTTACAGCAATTCAAAGACAGGACAATACATTGGTTCAAGCCTTAGTACTTTTATATTCATCCATTGGTATAGTAGGCTTAATGCTTGGTGACATTTTAATGGCAGTATTTGACCCAAGAATTAAATTATCACACGAAGGAGGATCCAGATAATGACTAGAAAGAAAATATACACTGAAATAGCTGACAACGTAGATCCATCCTTGTTTGATTTTGCAGAATATGATGATTCCAAAAGTGAATTATCAGGCTATTCCAACTATTCATTTTGGAGATCGACATTCCAAGTTTTCATGAAAAATAAAGTTGCCGTTACACTTTCACTTTTGATTATACTTGTTGTTGGATTTACATTATTACAACCCTATTTACCAAACCAAAAGAGTCCTACACAAATATATATAAACCCAGATACAGGTTTACAATATCGAAATGTTCAACCTAATGACGAGTTTAAATTTGGAACAAATTCAATAGGTCAGGATTTGTGGGCACGACTATGGAGTGGTACTAGGACCTCTCTATTTATAGGAGTTGTGGTTGGAATATTCGAAGCCATAGTAGGTATTACAATTGGAGCCCTTTGGGGATATGTAAGAAAATTAGATCCAATTATAACTGAAATATATAATGTATGGGATAATATACCACATACAGTAGTCTTGATTATATTGACCTATATTATGAAACCAGGTATAGGCACTATTATATTTGCCATGTGTATGACCGGTTGGCTTCAAATGGCAAGATTCGTTAGAAACTTGATAGTTATCATAAGAGATAGAGAGTATAATCTTGCATCCAGGTGCTTAGGTACTCCCACAAGAAGAATTATAACTAAGAATTTATTGCCATACTTAGTATCGGTTATTATGCTTAGAATGGCATTAGCGATACCAGCTGCAATAGGCAGTGAAGTATTCTTGTCTTATATAGGTATGGGGTTACCGCTTGACATACCGTCACTAGGTAATTTAGTCACTGAAGGAAGGGCATTGATGATGGATCCTAACCAAAGATACCAATTATTCTTCCCATCCGCTATAATATCTATTGTTACTATATCCTTCTATGTTATCGGTAATGTTTTTGCAGACTCTGCCGATCCAAGAAATCACGTGTAGGAGGTTATTATGAAAAACAATGAGAAAGTACTATCAGTTGAAGATTTAGTTATAAAATTTACTTTAAGGGGACAAGAGCTAACTGCAATCAGAGGCGCATCCTTAGATTTATACAAGGGTGAAAGCTTGGCCATAGTTGGTGAATCTGGTTCCGGGAAATCAGTATTTACAAAATCATTTATGGGTTTATTAGACGCTAACGGCAGAATCGAAAGCGGTTCCATAATGTACAAGGGTAATGATTTAGCAAAATATAAAACAGAAGAAGAATGGATTAAAATTAGAGGAAAAGAAATAGCCATGGTCTTCCAAGACCCTATGACATCTTTAAACCCTCTTAAAACAGTAGGAAAACAAGTACTAGAGTCAATAGAACTTCACCAAGATTTAAAGGGTGAAGAAGCTAAAAAACTAGCTGTAGATATTTTAAACGACGTTGGAATTTCAGACCCGGAAAGAAGATATAATCAATATCCTCACGAGTTTTCAGGTGGTATGAGACAAAGAGTTGTTATAGCAATAGCAGTAGCGTGCAATCCTAATATATTAATATGTGATGAGCCTACAACTGCACTGGATGTTACCATTCAGGCACAGATTCTACAATTATTGAAAAATTTACAGAAAAAGTATCAATTAACAATAATTTATATAACTCATGACTTAGGAGTTGTTGCAAATGTTGCTGATAGAATAGCAGTTATGTATGCAGGGGATATAATTGAAATAGGTATGTCTGAAGAAGTATTTTACGATCCTAAGCACCCTTATACTTGGGCACTCTTATCTTCATTACCACAACTAGGTATTAAAGGAGAAGCATTATATTCAATAAAAGGTACTCCTCCCAACCTATTTTATGAAGTAAAGGGAGATGCATTTGCACCTCGTAATCCACATGCCTTGAAAATAGACTTTGAAATAGAGCCTCCATACTTTGAAGTAAGTCCTACTCACAAGGCAAAGACTTGGCTCTTAGACCCTAGATCACCTAAGGTTGAACCACCTCCCATAATCAAAAAAATGAGGGAAATGGAAGTAAAGGGAGGCGATAGCATTGAAGAATAAAGAAGTACTTTTAGAAGTTAAAAATATAAAAGTTGAATTTGGTAAGGGTAAAAAGACATTCACTGCAGTAAATGATGTAAGTTTTAATATTTATAAAGGTGAAACTTTTGGACTTGTTGGTGAGTCCGGCTCAGGTAAAACTACCATAGGAAGAGCGATTATAAGAATTAATCCTTTAGCCGGTGGTGAAATACTATACAACGGTAAAAAAATTAGTGGAAAAATAGACAAAGAGTTAGATAGCGAAGTTACAAGAAAAGTACAAATGATATTCCAAGACCCAATGGCTTCTTTAAATGAGAGAGCTAAGGTTGATTACATTGTATCGGAAGGTCTATACAACTCAAAAAATTATACTTCTGAAGAAGACAGAAAGCAAAAGGTAGAACAAGCCTTATTAGATGTTGGTTTATTACCTGAATTCGCAAGCAGGTTCCCACATGAATTTTCCGGTGGACAAAGACAGCGTATTGGTATTGCGAGAATATTGGTAATGGAGCCAGAATTAATTATTGCAGACGAACCAATATCTGCTTTGGATGTATCCATACGTGCTCAAGTTATAAACTTATTGGCAGAATTACAAGAAGAAAAAGATTTAACATATTTATTTATTGCCCATGATTTGTCTGTTGTTAGATTTATTTCAGATAGAATTGCAGTAATTTATAAAGGTAAGATAGTTGAATTGGCTGAATCGGAAAAACTATTTGCAAATCCACTTCATCCTTATACAACTTCTCTTCTATCTGCTATACCAACACCTAACCCAAGGATTGAAAAGAGCAAGGTTATTGAAATTTATGAACCAGATAAGAGTCATTTCGATTACGATGAAAACCCACCAAAATGGGTTGAAATCGAACCTGAACACTTTATTTTAGCAAATGACAGGGAACTTGAAGCGTATAACAAAAAATTACAATCATAAGG
>CAZTML010000206.1:0-3182 GCA_964614935.1 uncultured Clostridia bacterium
TATAATGGAATAAAAAAGTGGTCTCATTAAAATCGAGACCACTTTCTTAATTTTTATTTTTTTATTGCTTCTACTTTATACTTTCACTTAACACTTCTACAGCCTTTTTAAGTTGATTGTCTGTATCGTAGAATTCATATCCATAGCCTTCTGCATCTTCAGACATCTGAACTTCTATATCCGGTTCAATTCCTATACCGTGAATATTCACTCCTGCCGGTGTGAAATATTCTGAAACTGTCATTTTGATTCCTTCACCTTCAGTTCCGAATCTTTGAACCTTCTGCACTATTCCCTTGCCAAAAGTTTTTGTTCCTATTAATGTTGCTCTTTGGGTATCCTTCATGGCACCCGCCATAATTTCTGAAGCACTAGCACTTCCTTCATTTATTAATAAAACAATGGGAATGTCCTCCATATCCTTGTCGGATTTGAAATATTCAACCTCTCCGGACTTTGTCTTAGTATATGTTACAATTCCTTCATCCAGAAATAAATCTGATATTTCAACTGTAGAAGTAATCATGCCACCGGGATTATAACGTAAATCTATAACCAAGCCTTTCATGTCCTTGTTTTTAAGAGCACTATATGCATCTTTAAAGTCTCTCGCTGTTTGCATATCAAATGTAGTTATTCTGATATATCCTATTTCATCTCCAAGCATTGCAGGTTTTATAGTCTTTATTCTAATTTTTTCCCTATTAACTACCACATCAGACATATCTTGAATTCCATTAGAGTCAACTCTTTGTATAGTCAATGTAACACTTGTTCCAGGTTCGCCCTTCATTATTTTTACTGCAGCATCAATCTGATCTGCTGTAAATTCAGTACCGTTAATCCTTATTATTTTATCCCCTGTTTTAAGTCCTGCCTTTTCTGCAGGTGTATCTTCTATTGGTGCAACAATCAATATTTTATTATCATCGCTAGCAGTTATATAGACTCCTATACCTTCATAAGAACCTTCCGTATCCTGCATTAAGTCTTCAAATGCTTCCTTTGGCAAGTACTGGGTGTACGGATCACCCAAAGCCTTCAATGTACCCTCTAATGCTCCTTCAAGCATTACATCTTCATTAGCTTCATACAAGAATTCTTTTTGTGCTATTTGCATTACATTTTCTTGCTTTATATACTTTTCATACATGCCTCTCATTTGGCTATATTCATCCGTTGACAAAATTACCTTTTGTCCTATTTCAACCATAAACACATTTCCAAGTGTTAAAGTAAGAAATGCAGTAATAAAAACAACAACTATTATCGTAAGAAGATACTTTTTCTTCGATACCATGTACTCACTCCCGCTATTAAAGTTAAGCTAAAATTAAATGCTTATATTTATTTATATGCCTACTTTATTATTTTATCCTTTAAAATTATACAACCTTATTTAGATGTTATTATAACATACTCTAGCTTCAAATAATATAAATTTTTATAATTAAATTATACCATCTAAAAGTCAAAAAGTATATTAGCAAAGAAAAAACACCTCTTGTGACAAGTTTAGTTTCATGTGGTATAATAAAAAAAATATTAAATTTAGGGAGGAAATATGGCTGCTTATAAACAAAATAAGGACAAGACTCTTCCATTATATCAAAAAGTAATCTTTGAGGAAAATAAACCATTTTCAGTAAAAATTGAATCTATAACCAGATATCCTATACATGTGCATGAGGATGTTACAGAAATCCTATTTATCATAAAAGGATCTATAAATGTAATTGCAGGCCATGAACAAGTTTCTGTAAAAGAAGGAGACTTTATTTTTATAAATAATAATTCTATTCATTACATTGAAAGTAAAGATGAAGCAATTGTTGCAGTTTTCTATATAAATTTAAACTACTTCGAAAGAAAATATGAAAATATTAAATATATGTATTTTAGAAACAACATGTATTTGGAAAACTACGGAAAAACCGAAAGTGATAATTTCGATCATGAGAGAAAAGAATCTAAAACTATGTTTAGAAATAAGCTAATAGGTATCTTGATAAATACAGTATACAATTCTGAATTATCTGATGAAATTTCATTATTGTATGAAAACCAACTTATTGAATCCATGACAAACGAATTTAATTGGCTTCAATTTTTAAACTCAGATAAAATTAATCCTAGTCAACTTGAAAGGTATTATAGAATTGTAAAATACATAAAGGATCATGTACATGAGAAAATTACTCTTGACGACATTACCTCTCTTGAATTTATATCAAAAAATTATTTCTCGCATTTTTGGAAAGATATCAGTAATTTTTCTTTTATAGAAAGATTGAATTTTGAAAAGGTTTTGAAGTCTGAACATATACTGCTTACTACAGATGAAAATATTGTTTCAATTGCGGAAGGACTTGGATTTTCAGATGTGAAATACTATTACAATCATTTTAAAAGATGGTTCGGCTGCACTCCTTTGCAACATAGAAATCGTTCTTTTAAATATATGAAATTAGAAATGAAACATTATATTTTACCTAATGATGAAGCAAAAAAAGTACTTGACGATTATCTTAAATATTATTCTACATCATCATTAAGAAGTATAAGTAAATCTGTAGACGATAGTTTACCCCTGGTAAAGCAGCTTTTTGCATTAGACAAAGACTATTTTACAAACAATAACATGAGTATAGTTTTAGATTTATATAAATTAATAAAAATTGAAAATAATACTGTAGAATTAAGTCGTTATGTAATATATCAAATTATATTACTTACCCATGCAAGGGATTTAGACCTTACTATCAAGATTGATTGTAATTATATAAACAATAAATATTTCTTCTCTATACTAGGTAATTTCTTCAAATTCTCTTTATTTCACTTTGGGGAGAATATTATGGAAAATTGGGATTATTTTATAAGATATAATGAAAACATTTCATTGAAACAAATAGATAAAATAAGGAAAACCGTTCAAAACAACGTAAAAAATGCAACTTTCAGATTTTACTTAGAAGTGTGATGACAAAATTGAGAATGTTTGCTTCTCCTTTTAATCATTTTTGTCTATTGTTTATATATTTTGTTAAATATATAATTATCAATAGTAAGGCAAAAATTTAGGGAGGACTTAATTATGAAAGGTTGGCAATTTACAGGTACGGGGGAACCACTTAAGTTAGTAGAACAAGAAATGCCTAAGGCAAAAGAAGGTTATGTAG
>CAZTML010000207.1:0-3158 GCA_964614935.1 uncultured Clostridia bacterium
TTATAGGATTTTGTATTTTTGCATCTGCCATATGATAGTGTCCTATTATCGCCAAACTCTAATAGAAAACACTTTGTTAACTCTTCAACTGTTTGCTCTAATGCCATGAAAAATTGTGTATATGCAAACTCATACTCAGGGGTATCCTCCTTAAAATTTGCAGTAATTAAAGATTCAGTTACTTGATCAAGAGGATACATTTTCAAATGAAATAATTCATGAACTATTACTTCCTCAAGGTTTTCTTGTTTGGGATTAACTGAGTTAATAAAAACAATTGCTTTCTTATCATCGCAATCAATTTTTAAGTCTCCTGTTTTTCTCCATTGAGGTTCTGTTACAAATTCAAGCTTTACATCCCAATATGAATATACACGTAATTTTTTACACCAATAATCAAACAATTTTAATAATTTTTCCTCTTCAACCATTGTCGTTGCACCTTTCTAATACTATAATCCCTTTGTACTAATTACAATTAATGTTTTTAATAACGTTTTCATTTTACACCTCATAATGATTAAATTCAACCATAACTACATATCTTTTTTTAATAGACGGTTTTTAACACAAATTGTTCCATAACAATAAATTTGGTTTTTCTTTCATTGATATAATTTTATTGATGTAATATAATAATTCTTATAATTTATCCATTACATTTAGTAATGAAAAATATTTATAACAAAAGGAGATATAATGGATTACGCATTGTATTTAATAATATTAGCACTTATAGTAACATTTGGCCTGATCATATCAAATATTCGTTCTAGAAAAAAACTAAAATCATTACTCATAGACTCTTTTGGCAAAATACCAGGGCAAAAGAAGTGTGAGTTTGAAAGTATTGAAACTTACCATAGATATAAGTTAGCTAATACTGATGAAACAAATATAATAGATAGTATTACATGGGATGATTTGGATATGAACTTACTATTTAAACGAATTAATTCCTGCCTGACATCTGTAGGCGAAGAATATCTTTATGACACACTTCATAATGTTCAAAAGGAAGAAGACCTTCTTTTAAAAAGAGAAGACCTTATTACATATTTAAAAAACAATCCTGATGACCGTCTTAAGCTTCAAATGAACTTAGCTAAAGCCGGGAAGCGCAACTATAACGGCATGGTTTCTTTTATTTTTAATGCTGAAGCAAAATCCCTGAAATATAGTTTTATTTATAATACATTAACACTTATTCCCTTAATTTGCATTTTTATAGCCTTCATTAATACTCAGGTTGGGATTTTAGCCTTGATACTTGCTGCCATATTAAATGGTTTTGTATATTATGGAACAAAAGCAAAAATAGAAAGAGAACTTGTTGCAATGCAATATTTTTCATCTCTTCTTCAATGCGCAAATAAGATACTTAAATCCACAGAGTATGATTCAGTACCTTTTTTCAGTGAATTAAGAGAAAGCTACAATATATTTAAGCCTTTGAGAACAAAACTTGCAGATATCATGCAAAAGGATTTTTCTGATATGGCTGTTTTTGCAGAATATCTAAAAATTATATTTCTTATTGATATCCGAAAATACAATAAAGCCATCAGAATGATTTTAAAATATTCCGATGACTTTCATACCCTATATAAATCAATTGGTGAAATTGATATGGCTATATGCATTCTTTCTTTTAGGGAAAGCCTGCCTTATTATTGTATGCCGGTTTTTCATAACGAAAACTCCATAGTTTTTGAAGAATTTTATCATCCCTTGCTTTCAGATCCTGTTCCCAACAGTGGAAAAATAAGCAATGACAGCATAATTACTGGTTCTAATGCTTCAGGAAAGTCCACATTTATCAAGGCATTAGCTATTAATGGTATCTTAGGTCAGACAATTCACACTTGTACAGCAAAAGAATTCAATATGAGATTTTCCTTAATAATTACTTCAATGGCTGTTCGGGACAATATTTCTGAAGGTGACAGCTACTTTATAAAGGAAATAAAATCATTAAAAAGAATACTTGATAAGGTGCAGGATACAGCCTGTACATGTTTTGTAGATGAAATTTTAAAGGGGACAAATACTATTGAACGTATTGCTGCTTCAGCAGCGGTGCTTAAACATCTGTATAATAAAGACTGTCTTTGCATAACAGCCTCTCATGACATTGAACTGACAAATATTTTGAGTGAACAGTACGACAACTATCATTTTCGCGAACATATTACCGATGATGGTATACACTTTGATTACAAAATAAAAGAAGGTCCATCACAGACCAGAAATGCAATTAGACTGCTTGATTACATGAATTTTGAAAGTGAAATAGTGGAAACAGCTGAAACGATGGTTGATAAATTTATGAGTACGAAAACATGGTGAATATTATTCTCTATTAAATAAAAGATAACAAGGGAGCAGTATTACTGCTCCTAATCATAGTACTGCTGATTCTAAAATAGAAAACGATGATTTATCACAATTAATTTCTGCTAACGCTCCGTATGGCAGGCATATTTTAGGTTCAGTATGACCAAAATTCATATTATATAAAATAGGTAAATCTTCTTTGCCAAACTCCTTCATAACTTCTATAGCCTTTATTTTTTAGATATTCATCCGCCACATAATTACACGAAAAAGGAAATTCTTTTAATCTCATAATTCCTCTTTCTATATCCTCTAATCTATTAGTATCTAAAGATATTGCAAATAACTCTTCCGATATATATTGAAAAATATTTTCTAAATCATCTGCAGCTTTTGGTGTTATCTTTATTGTATAACTATTTGCCATATCTATCTTTTAAACTTTCAAACACTTGTTCAGCATCTAAAAGTTTTTCCCCATTGTTAATTTGATTTTCAGCCTCTGCTAGCTTCTCGTATAAGTCTGCTTTAGCTAATTTATCTCTATAGGTTTCCATACTCATTACAACTAGATGGCCATAGCCATTTTTTGTAATATATATAGGTTCTTTACTTTCCTCGCAAAGTTTTGATATTTCGCTTGTATCTCTTAAATCCTTTATTGGTCTTATTTCAATCACAAAATCACCTCCAAGTCACAATTATGACTTTATTATAGCATAATTGTGACTGAGTTGCAATTTACTTTTTGTTAAATTGCCAAAATTATCTTGAAGATAAAATAGTCCCAGATTTCTGTACATCGTATGGCTCCTGGATAG
>CAZTML010000208.1:0-3157 GCA_964614935.1 uncultured Clostridia bacterium
GTGCTTAAATCAACATTATCGACAATACAATCCTTTGTAGTCAAATTAGGTAAAAGTAAATACTCTCCAAATGTTCTTGAAGGTTCGTTTATAATAATTGCCATCTTAAACTCCTTTTCTTTAGTTTATTTAACGTAAATAATTATTTTTGATAGACTATCATACCACATAAATAATGTCAAATTCAAGACCAACAAAAAATATTTATTTATATTAAGATTATCTTAATCTTACTTTGTTACACTATATAATATATATAAAGTATAGATATTTTACAAAAAAATAAGAGGAGGCATCAATGAGAGAACCAAAAAATTCAAGGAAACCATTCATATATTATTACGTTCTTGTAATGTTTGTGATGATTATATTGAATCTAACACTATTTCCTTACTTGCAGAAATCTCAGTCTAAAATTATAGAAGTTGACTATGGAACATTTCTAAACATGGTGGAAGCTGGAGAAGTAACAACAGTAGAACTTGATGATAAACAAATAGGTTTTTTATCAAGTAAAAATGAAGGATACGCATATTTAACAGGAAGGTTTGAAGACCCTATGTTGGTTGACAGGTTGCTTGCAGCAAACAATGATATTAAATTTGACAGGGTAATTGAAAAAGAAGCAAACCCAATATTAACAGGACTCATATCCTGGATTCTGCCTTTAGTAATCTTTATTGGAATAGGCCGATTGTTATCTAAGCGAATGAAAAAACAAATGGGTAGCTCTATGCAATTTGGAAAGGCTAATGCTAAAGTCTATGTGGAGGCACAAACAGGCAAGAAATTTGAGGATGTAGCAGGCCAAGACGAAGCAAAGGAAGCATTAACAGAAATTGTAGACTTTCTTCACAATCCACAAAAATATGAAAAAATAGGAGCAACAATGCCAAAGGGTGCACTTTTGGTAGGACCTCCCGGAACAGGTAAGACTCTACTTGCTAAAGCTGTGGCTGGTGAAGCTAAAGTTCCCTTCTTCTCCATATCAGGTTCAGAATTCGTTGAAATGTTCGTTGGTATGGGAGCTGCAAAGGTTAGAGACTTATTTAAGCAGGCACAGGAAAAAGCCCCTTGTATAGTATTTATTGATGAGATAGATACCATTGGTAAAAAAAGAGACGGCTCTGGAATGGGCGGAAATGACGAAAGGGAACAAACCCTTAATCAACTATTGACAGAAATGGACGGATTTGACGGGAGAAAAGGAGTTGTAATATTAGCTGCAACTAACAGACCTGAATCTTTAGATAAAGCACTTTTACGTCCGGGACGTTTTGACAGAAGAATTCCTGTGGAACTACCTGATTTAGCAGGACGTGAAGCAATATTAAAAGTTCATGCTAAAAATGTACACTTAGAAGACAATATAGATTTTAATGCAATAGCAAGGGCAACTGCAGGTGCTAGTGGTGCAGAACTTGCCAACATAATCAATGAAGGTGCCTTAAGAGCAGTCAGGCTTGGTAGAGACAAGGCAACACAAGAAGATTTAGAAGAATCTGTAGAAGTTGTAATTGCAGGTTATCAAAGAAAAAATGCAGTTATATCTCCAAGAGAAAAGAAAATAGTTGCATATCACGAAATCGGCCATGCATTAGTTGCAGCAAAACAAAAAGAATCAGCTCCGGTTCACAAAATTACGATAATTCCTCGTACATCGGGTGCCTTAGGTTACACCATGCAGGTTGCTGAAGAAGAAACTTTCCTCTTAACAAAAGAAGAAGCCTTCAACAAAATAGCCACCTATACTGGTGGACGTGCAGCTGAGGAAGTGGTGTTTGATACATTTACAACTGGTGCATCTAATGATATTGAGCAAGCTACAAATTTGGCTAGAGCTATGGTTACACGTTACGGTATGAGTGATGAGTTTGGCATGATGGCCTTGGAAAATGTCCATGATCGTTATTTAGGAGGAAGTTCCTCACTTACATGCTCATCAGAAACCCAAAGCAGAATTGACGAAGTAGTTTTAAGTATTATCAAATCAGCACATGAAAAGGCTACAAATATCTTAAAGGAAAATGAAGGCAAACTTCATGAATTAGCAGAATATCTATTAGATAAGGAAACCATAACCGGCGAAGAATTCTTAAAAATATTAAATAATTAAGGTATGCTATGAAGGATAAATTATTGAAATATCAGTTATGGGATATGATTAGACTCACTTCTAACACCTTTGAAACTGCCTTCAGACCTATTCTTGAAGTTCATGGACTTACAACAATGCAGAGCAGAGTTCTAATTGCCATAAATGAAAGTGACAATCCTACAGTGGGTAACATTTCTAAAATAATTGATGTAAGCAACTCAAATGCATCAAATATGTGCAAGAAATTAGAACAGGAAAGATTCATTCATAGAATTCGAAGTGAAAAAGATGAAAGAGTTGTAATTCTTGAGTTAACAAATAAAGGTAAAGAAGTCTTCGCTCAGATAAACAGTGATATACAGAAAATATACGGTCCTATTATTGAAAAAGTACCAGATGATAAATTTAATGACATAATAAAGGGCATCAAACTCTTGAATGATTTACTTAGAGAATTAGAAAATGCTTCTGCAAATTTCCAATGATGCCCCTCGCTACCGCTCAGGATGACAAATATAGCAAAGGAACTGTTGAAATCAACAGTTCCTTTTTACATTTATGTAGATTATTCTTCGTCGTATTCCTCATCGAATAGTTCTTCTAAATCTGCTTCGTCAAGAATTTCATCAAAAGCAATTGTTACTGCTTCATAGTCTTCGTCAGATTCGATACTCAACAATTCAATTCCGTCTTCATTTTCTATAAATTCGTAAAGGAAAACTTCTCCTTCTTCTTCATTTCCATCAAGTGGAAGTAAAGCGATATAATCTTTTTCTTCAACCGGGAATATCGCTATAATTGCACAATCAACTTCAGTTCCGTCTTCCAAAGTAATTGTCATTATTTCTTCTTCATGGCCTCCGCATCCGCAGCCACATTCACAGTCGTCTTCTAAATCATCATGATCGTGCTCTTCGCAATTTTCATCTCCACAGCCACAGCCGAATAGTTTATCTTCACTCATATTTTTTACATCCTTATAATTTATTTATCCATAGCCATATTATGTATATCCATGAATACATAAACTCTAACAGAATAGAATATAAAATGCAATAT
>CAZTML010000209.1:0-3155 GCA_964614935.1 uncultured Clostridia bacterium
TCCTTATTATTGTATGCAATAAAAATATTTGTTTCTGTGATTCAATCACATAGGTTTTACGTAAAGGGGAAAATTTTTGAGGCTGTTTCTATTGAAATATAAAATTTATGGTGCTAATATTAATTGATAGAGTAAAAAACAGGAGGGTTTAAACAGTTAACCGAATCTTATAAAACATTATAAATATATATTGATTTTTATGAATGGAATGCTATAATGTTTTTGAGGTGATTTAATTGAAATATTATTCAATAGGGGAGTTTTCAAGACTAATAGGGAAAACAGCACAAACATTAAGAGACTGGGATAAAAAAGGTGAATTTAAACCTCATCATGTGACACCAAGTGGATATAGGTACTATTCACAAGAACAGCTTAATAATTTTTTAGGAATAAAGGGAAAAACAAAAGCTAAAAAAATAATTGGATATTGCAGGGTAAGCTCACATAAACAAAAAGATGATTTAGAACGTCAAATAGAGAATGTCAAAACTTATATGATTGCCAGAGGTTATCAATTTGAAGTTATTTCTGACATAGGAAGTGGAATTAACTACAATAATATAGGATTAAATCATCTAATAGATATGATAACTAATTCAGAAGTAGAAAAAATAGTAATCCTATATAAAGATAGATTACTAAGATTCGGCTTTGAATTAATAGAAAATTTATGCAACAAATATGGTACTGTTATTGAAATCATAGACAATACTGAAAGGACAGAAGAACAAGAATTAGTTGAAGATTTAGTTCAAATTATAACAGTTTTCAGTTGTAGACTACAAGGCAAAAGAGCCAACAAAGCCAAGAAAATAATAAAGGAGTTGTTAGAGGATGATACTGTCGAAAAAGACTAGAATTATACCTACAAAAGAGCAAGAACAACAACTTTGGAAATCGGCTGGAACTGCAAGGTTCATATATAATTGGACACTTGCAAAACAAGAAGAAAATTATAAAAACGGTGGCAAATTTATATCTGATAATGATTTAAGAAAAGAAGTCACAACAATGAAACAAACAGAAGAATTTAAATGGCTAAATGAAGTATCCAACAATATAGCAAAACAAGCTGTAAAAGATGCTTGCAACGCCTATGTAAGATTTTTTAAATGTGAATCAAAAAAGCCAAAATTTAAAAGCAAGAGAAAAAGCAAGCCATCATTTTACAATGACAATATAAAACTAAAAGTAAAACCCAAACAAGTTCTTATTGAAAAAGTAGGGTGGGTAAAAACATCGGAACAAATACCCATGGATGTTAAATATACTAATCCAAGAGTAAGTTTTGACGGCAAGTATTGGTATATATCTGTAGGTATTGAAAAAGAAAAACCAAAAGTAGAATTGACTGAGGAAATCATTGGTATAGATGTAGGGGTTAAAAACCTTGCGACATGCTCAAATGAAATGACATATGAAAACATAAATAGAACTGAAGCAGTAAAAAAGTTAGAAAAAAAATTACATAGGTTGCAACGTAAATTATCAAAAAAATATGAGTTAAATAAAGAGGGGAGGAAGTTCGTCAAAACCAGCAACATAGAAAAACTCGAAAAAAGGATCAGATTACTTCATAGAAAGTTATCTAATATTCGGAATAACCATTTGCACCAAGCAACTACGAAGATAGTGAAAGCCAAGCCATCAAGACTAGTAGTGGAAACACTTAATATAAAAGACATGATGAAGAATAAACATTTATCAAAAGCAATACAGCAGCAAGGATTATATGAATTTAAAAGACAGCTTAAATATAAATGTGAATTCTATGGAATTGAATTTATAGAAGCAGATAAATGGTATCCATCATCAAAAATGTGCAGTGAGTGTGGCCATATAAAGCAAAAATTATCACTATCAGAAAGAACTTATATCTGCGAAGAATGTGGAGCAGTAATAGACAGAGACTTTAATGCATCTGTTAATTTAAGCAGATATTCAGCATAACTACTTAAATAGTTATGTTTGAGGTGTAGGATGCGTTGTATCCGAAGTTAAGCCCTCGGAGTGTTATATCAAACGAAAGTAGTAATTCTTAGGAATTGCAAAATCGGACACATTGAACAGGGAATTAAACAGACTTTATAGGGTTTTATAAGGTTCTGGCAACGGACGTTAAAAGACATAATGAGGAGCTTAATTGAAAGGATATATTCCAACAAATATATGGTCAAGCCTGAAGACATTGTTGGAGAAATTCCTAGTGATAAGGAAATTTACAAAAATGCTATAGAAATGTCATGGCCATCTGCATTAGAAGCAGTATTAGTGCAACTTATAGCTTCTGCGGACCTTATAATGGTGGGAAGCTTAGGTGCTGCGGCAATATCGGCAGTGGGTATAACAACACAGCCAAAGTTTATTTTATTAGCAATTATATTTTCTCTTAACGTTGGCGTCACTGCAGTTGTTGCCAGAAGAAGAGGTGAGGACGACAGAGAGGAAGCCAACAATACACTAAGGCAATCCTTAGTTATATGTTTTGCTGTGTCATTATTCCTGTCTATTTCAGGAATTAAATTTGCCAGACCTTTAATAGTATTTGCTGGAGCACAAAGCGACGTTGTGGATGCTGCAGTTACATATTTTCAAATTATTTGTGTAGGTAATTTCTTCACTTCATTAAGCCTAACTATTAATGCAGCACAAAGAGGAGTAGGTAATACCAAAATATCTATGAAAACAAATGTTACAGCAAATATAGTGAACTTAGTATTCAATTACCTTTTGATAGGAGGAAAATTTGGATTCCCTACACTTGGTGTTACTGGTGCTGGAATTGCTACTGCAATAGGTAATTTTGTAGGTTTTTTACTTTCTGTAAAGTCTTTAACTGATGCCAATGGATTTTTGGAAATAAAGAAAGGTCAAAGCTGGAAGCCTGACAAATATACATTAACAAATATTCTAAATATAAGTGGAAGTGCATTTGTTGAGCAAGTATTCATGCGTATTGGATTTTTTACTACAAATAAGCTTGTTGCGAGTTTGGGAACTGTTGCATTTGCAACACATCAAGTTTGCATGAACATAATTTCTATATCTTTTGCTTTTGGAGATGGTTTAGGAATAGCAGCATCTGCCTTAGTTGGTCAAAATTTAGGTGCTAAAAGGGCTGATATTGCAACTATTTATGGAAGGTCTCTTCA
>CAZTML010000210.1:0-3138 GCA_964614935.1 uncultured Clostridia bacterium
GTGAAGTATAAATTTTATGATTTAAAGGAAATGATAAATGAATATAATTTGGATACAGATATTCAAATTGACGGAGGAGTGAATTCTTCAAATTTAAAGGAAGTTCTTAGCTGGGGAGCAAATGTTGTAGTAGCAGGTTCTGCAATTTATAAAGCTGAAGATGTAGTAATGGAAACTAAAAAATTTAAAGAAATTATGAAATAATTTGCTTGTCATTGTTACGAATAAAGGGCTTAAGCCCGTGTCATTCTGGGAGCCTTTCTCGAAGAATCTCAGGTTTTATTAATGGCAATGACACTTAGGAGATGAAATGACAGCATTAATAATTGGGAATGGCCAAGAAACAGATAAAAGCATAATCGAAAGCATACAATATGATTACGTAATCTGTGCCGATGGCGGACTTGAAAAAGCTAAAAAATATGGATTAATCCCTGACACTATCCTTGGGGATTTTGATTCTGTCAACCTATCTATTTTAAAAGAGTATGAAAATAAAGTTCCTGTGGAACAGTTTCCTTCCGAAAAGGACTACACAGATATGGAGCTAGCTGTCGAATTTGCCATTTCTAAAGGATACAAAAACATAGTATTAGTAGGGGCTGCAGGCACGCGTTTAGACCATACCATGGGTAATATAATGCTTATGGAGAGATATTACAAAGAAGGCATAAATATTACCATAATTGACAACAACAATGAACTCCAAATTATATCAGACAATTGGGATTTAACCATAAACTATAAAGAAGGATACTACATATCAATAATCCCTCTTACAGATTCAATTGAGGGACTTAACTTGGAAGGATTTAAGTATAATTTAAACAATGTAAATGTACAAAGGGGTTCAACCCTTTGTATCAGCAATCAAATAAGTGACAGCAAGGGAAGAATTACATTAAAAAAAGGAAATGCCATAGTATTTATATCAAAAGATTAGCAGGAGGGTATATGAAATCATCAGATGTAAGAGATATATTTTTATCTCCAGAAAATTACACAGAAGTCCAAATTGAGGGTTGGATAAGAACCATAAGGGACTCAAAAAACTTCGGATTTATCGAATTAAATGATGGAACCTATTTAAAGAACGTACAAATTGTATTTGAAAATAATTTGAATAACTTTGAAGAAGTAAGGAAATATTCAACAGGTAGTGGTATTACTGTTAAAGGAAACGTAGTTTTAACACCTGGAGCTAAACAACCCTTTGAAATTAAGGCTACAGAAGTAACAATGGAAGCCCCTTCAGACCCAGCATACCCTTTACAGAAAAAAAGACATACCATGGAATATTTGAGAACTATTGCTCATTTAAGACCCCGTACAAACACTTTTTCTGCAGTTTTTCGCGTAAGAAGTTTAGCTTCTTATGCAATTCATAAATTTTTTACAGATAGAGGATTTATTTATGCTCATCCACCAATTATAACTGGTTCTGATGCAGAAGGTGCTGGTGAAATGTTCAGAGTTACCACACTTGATTTAGATAATGTTGAAAAAATTGATGAAAAAACAGATTATTCAAAGGACTTTTTTGGTAAATCAACACATCTTACTGTAAGTGGACAATTGGAAGCAGAAGTTTTTGCATTGGCATTTAAGAAAACTTATACCTTTGGTCCAACATTTAGGGCTGAAAATTCAAACACAGCAAGGCATGCATCAGAGTTTTGGATGATAGAACCCGAAATTGCATTTGCAGATATAAATGACAATATGCAGTTGGCAGAAGAAATGGTTAAGTATGTGGTAAATTACGTTTTGGAAAATGCAAAAGAAGAAATGGAATTTTTCAATAGCTTTGTTGAAAAAGGACTTTTTGATAAGCTTGACAATGTTGTAAATTCTGAATTTGGAAGAATAACTTACACAGAGGCTATCGATATATTGATGGAAAACAACGATAAATTTGAATATCCTGTTAAATGGGGAACTGATATACAAACTGAACATGAAAGATATTTATCAGAAAAAGTATTTAAACGTCCTGTATTTGTGGTTAATTATCCTAAAGATATAAAGGCCTTTTACATGAGGATGAATGAAGACAACAAGACTGTGGCAGCTATGGACTTATTAGTTCCGGGAATTGGTGAACTAATAGGGGGCAGCCAAAGGGAAGAAAGACTTGACTACTTGGAAAAAAGAATTGATGAAATGGGAGTAGACAAGGAAGAAATGTGGTGGTACTTAGAATTAAGAAAGTACGGCGGAGTAAAACATGCTGGATATGGTTTAGGATTTGAAAGGCTTATAATGTATCTTACAGGCATGAGTAACATCCGTGACGTAATACCTTTCCCAAGAACCCCAAAGAGTGCAGAATTCTAAGATGCCCTAACCCCATTTATTAGGGGAATGGGGACACACCTTTATATGATATATCATTATTTAGATACAAGAAAAATTTCTTGTATCTTTTTTTACTCTCTGAATAGAATGTATAAACAGTAATTGATTTTAGGTAATAGGGGGATACTATGAATTATTTTAAGCATAAAAAGAAATGTGCACCAAACAAATCGCCATCATTTAAATTTACTGAAATATTAGGTTTAATGATTGCAATAATAGGAGCAATTATTGTAGTGCAAATTTTGCCGGTTAAAATATGGATGTTTGTTTTGGGGGTCTTATTGATAATATTGGGGATTACTCTGTTCAGACTGCTGT
Source organism: uncultured Clostridia bacterium (assembly GCA_964614935.1). Taxonomy (GTDB): domain Bacteria; phylum Bacillota; class Clostridia; order Tissierellales; family Sedimentibacteraceae; genus Sedimentibacter. Next base: position 2,680 of record CAZTML010000210.1, read on the forward strand.
AGGTAGTGGGACTCACTTCTCCTATAAGTAGGGTAATAAGTCAAAATAGGCAAAAAAATAATGGCTTTTGGCCACTATTTTTGTGCTTATATAGCTCTTTGAACTTTTCCTGATCTCATACATCTAGTACAAACTGTTTTTCTCTTAGTTTTACCATCTACTAAAACAGCAATAGTCCTTACATTTGGTTTCCATGTTCTTTTTATTTTTCTGTCCGCGTGGGTAATGCTATGTCCAGACATAGTTCCTTTACCACATACTTCACAAAACTTTGCCATAATTTCCACCTCCCATTTATCTATAAAACTATAATTTCCATATTTATAATTCAACTTCATTATTCTATCATTAAAATTTAAATATTGCAATATTAATTTTAAATTAGTATAATTGAAGATGCCCTAACCCCATTTATCAGAGTTTTATTTCTGAGAAATGGTTGGTAGGTCATTCGCAACG
>CAZTML010000211.1:0-3112 GCA_964614935.1 uncultured Clostridia bacterium
TTTATATACAAAAATCTTTTTTATACCTGAAGCAGAGTACATTATAAATTTATTATCCACTAACATTCCTGTAACGATTGCAGGCTGCCTAATTTTATACTTAATATCAATGGCTATTTCAATTAAAGCATATTATTATCAGAACTAACCATGTGAAATTGGTAATTTTGAGTTACATTTTATTTGTCAGAAAAACTGTATTTGTATTGTTTACAATATATTCATTTAATATTATAATGTAAATAAAATATTTAATAAATGGTTACAGGAGGTTAGAGATGTCTATAGCGAAAAAAATAGAAGAGTTATTAAAAGACGAGTTGAAACCAGAAAATATTAAAACAGTGATTGACATAACTGAGTATTTAAAGTTTAAAGAGAGCCAAAATTTATGGGACAAAATAAACGAATCAGAAAAAGAATATGTTTCGGATGCTGAACGTAAACATCTAGATGAATTAAAGTCAAACAGCGAATTTATTAGCCAAGAAGAATTATTGAAAGAATTGGATATTAAAGATGATGAAATATAATATTTCATATGAAAAAAGGTGTCTAAAATATTTGAAACGACTTGATAAAAATACGCAGTTAAGAATACTTAAGGCAATAAATAATCTGCCTATTGGTGATGTTAAAAGTTTACAGGGTAGTAGAGATGAGTATAGATTAAGGGTTGGAGATTACAGAATAATTTTTACCAAAGATGATGAAAAAAAGATTATTTATATTATAGAAATTGCACCAAGAGGTGATGTCTACAAGGGGAAATAGCTGATTTTGATAGGTAGTTCAAATTGGCTATTTTTTTGTAAAAATTTATCTTGACATTTCGGTCTATAGGGTTTAGACTCAACATATAAAGGTCGATAAAACATAGACTAAGGAGACTAATTATGGAAATATATAAACTAACAGAAAGCGAAGAAAAATTTGCTGAAATAATATGGAAGAATGAGCCGGTTGGTTCTGGTGAACTTGTAAAGATATGTGAAAAAGAAATGAGCTGGAAAAAATCCACTACATATACAGTGCTGAAAAAGTTGTGTGACAAAGAGATATTTCAAAATGAAAATGCTCTCGTTACATCTTTAATTACAAAGAATGAATATTACTCTAAACAAAGCATACGTTTTGTTGACGATACTTTTGGAGGGTCATTGCCAAAATTTATAACAGCTTTTATCGGTGGGAAGAAATTAAACGATAAACAAGCCGAGGAATTAAAAAAGTTAATTGATGATCATAAGGAGGCATAGGCATGGAAAATTTATTTCTTACTGTTCTAAATATGAGCCTAACGGCAAGCTATGTAATTGCATTTGTAATTCTTATAAGGATACTTGTGAAAAAATTACCCAAGTTTTATTCTTACGCCTTGTGGTTTGCAGTCCTGTTCAGGTTGATATGTCCATTTTCCTTTGACAGTATATTTAGCTTAATTCCAAAGAACGTAAATATACCACATGATATTGTTTTTTCACAAAAACCTGAGATCAGTAGCGGTATAGCTGCAATTGACAGTGCAGTAAACAAGGTATTGCCTGCACCACCACTTAATCAGATTGCAAGTGCTAATCCCATGCAAATATGGCTTGCAATTGGAGCAGTAGTTTGGATTATGGGAATAGCTCTACTTCTAATTTACAGCGTTTTTACTAGTGTGAAATTGTACCGAAAACTTAAGGATGCCAAACATATGGAAGAAAATATTTACATAATAAATGGATTTAAAACACCATTTGTTTTTGGCGTATTTAATCCAAAGATTTATCTGCCTGGTAACCTATTGGTAAGTGAAAAGCCCTATGTATTATTGCATGAACAGACACATATAAAACGATTAGACCACATTGTAAAACTGGTTTTCTTTATAGTTACTTGCATTCATTGGTTTAATCCTCTTGTATGGATTGCTTTTTACCTTATGGGTGAAGATATGGAATTATCATGTGATGAAAAAGTAGTAAAACAAATGGGAAGCAATATAAAAAAGGAATATTCAACTTCTCTTCTTTCTATGTCAATAGGCAGAAAGATTGTAGGAGGAAGCCCTATAGCTTTTGGCGAAAATAATACAGAAGGTAGAATTAAAAATGTCCTTAATTATAAAAAGCCAACTTTATGGGTTTTAATTATTGCTTCCATAATTATTGTAGTATCCATTATAGCATTAACAAGTAACCCAAAACCCAATGAAGCAATTCCATGGGATAGAAGACCAATGATTATGGTAAATGGTGTCTTGTATATGGATACCGGAAGAGAAGTTTCTGTTGAAATTGATGAAAGTGCAATTATAGGTGAAATCACTTCTTCAGTTGAACAGTCAGAAAAACCAATTGAAGAAGGCCAATCAAACTTTGGAAACATAGGTGCAAAATATGCCTATTTTGAAGATAATATTGTTGTGTTATTAAATAATGAGTGGTTTCTTTTTGATAAGGAAGACACTGATAAGGCTATAGAAGATAATAATATATACATAAATGAAAAGCTTGGATTTTCTTTAAATTTTCCGAAAGAATGGGAAGACAAATATGTAATTGAAGAATCAGAAGACTATATTTCTGTATTCGATAAACAAATATATGATATAGACCAAGGTGGACTCCTATTTACAATATACCGTATAACAGGTGAAACAGTTACACAGGAAGACATGGATATGGAACCTGTGCCCACTAAAATCATTTTGCAGGGCAACGGATATACTTACTTCTACCGCCTTCCATCTGACGTAAATTATCCTATAAATGATGAAGACTTATCCAAGAACTACTTAGAAATGAGAGAACAAATAGATTATGTAGTTCACGGAATGTCATTATTGGGAGTTGAAAATGATAAGTCAACTATAGTTTCAAATAAAGATAAGATAAGTTCATATTTGAAAGAAGCATCTATAAATACTTTTTCTTTATATTATGAGTTGTTAGATTTCATTATTTCTGATTATCAGGAAGAAGTTGTAGATGGAAATGTAGAAGCTATATTTTCTTACACAATTGTACACAAAAACTATGATAGGGACCCGGATACTGTACAGTACATTAAGGAAGCAAAGGAAAGAGGCGATAAGAATTATCAAACATATTATGATGAATATTTG
>CAZTML010000212.1:0-1386 GCA_964614935.1 uncultured Clostridia bacterium
TCTGTTACATCATCACCATATACAGCAGCCACTTTTAAACCTTTTATACCTTTTTCTTCTGCCATTTTACATACTACATCAACAGCACTTTGAGGATTAGCTGCTCCCATATTAGTAATTACTTTTACTTTATGTTTGTGAGCAAGAGGAAGAACTTTATCCATTCTATGTTCCAATAAGCCGTTATAACCTTTGTTGGGATTTGCCAACTTTGCTTTTTGTGCTATGGCAATTGTTCTTTCAGCCAAACACTCAAAGCTTATATAATCTAAATTACCTTTTTCTATTAATTCTAATGCTGGTTCCAGTCTGTCGCCGGCATAGCCTGCACCAGTTCCAATTCTTATTTTTTTCAACTAAATTACCTCCTATTTAAAATGTGATTACTCCTATTGCAATTGCTACTATCAACATAACAATAGTAACTAAAAATGCTAATGGAATAGTCTTTTTCTGATGTTCTCCTAAGTCTACACCTGCCAAACCAATTAAAAGGAATGTTGAAGCTGTTAATGGGCTTACAGGGAAACCTGTAGTCATCTGCCCTAAGATTGATGCTCTACCAATCATTATTGGATCTATTCCAAATTGACCTGCTGTGCTTGTTAATACAGGCATTACTCCAAAGTAGAATGAATCAGGGTCAAACAATAAACTCATAGGCATTGCCAATACACCAGTAACAACTGGCAAGAACCTTCCCATTGATGTTGGAATTAATTCTACTATTACTTCAGACATTGCTGTAATCATACCAGTTTCTTTCATTATTCCCGTAAATGCTCCTGCAGCAAATAAAACACTTGCCATCATTAAGGCTGCCTTAGCATGGGCATCTACACGTTCTCTTTGTTCTTTTACATTTGGATAATTTATAACTATTGCAATACAGAAAGCAAACATGAATACTACCTGTGGCGGCAATAGATTAGAAATCATTGTTCCTATAGCAGCAATAATTAATAGTATATTAACTACAAATAACTTTGGTCTTTGTAATTTTAATTTTTCAGGGTCAACTTCTTGTTCTGTATTTCCCATCTTAGCAAGTGCAATATTTCCTATTCTTGCTTTTTCTTTCTTTCCAATAAAACCTGCTATTAAAAGTACAAATATTAAACCCGCAACTACTGGTACCAATAAAGGGTTAAATAAATCTGTAACAGGTACATTTAAAGATGTCGCTGCTCTTAATGTTGGTCCTCCCCATGGAACTATATTCATAGTACCTGCTGCTAAAGCAACTATAGTTGCTAATGAAGATCTGCTCATACCTACAGCATCAAATAAAGGCAACATTGCTGGTACTGTTACCAAGAATGTTACAGCTCCTGAACCGTCAAGATGAACTAACATAGCTAATACCGCTGTTCCTATTGCAATTTT
>CAZTML010000212.1:1486-3108 GCA_964614935.1 uncultured Clostridia bacterium
TGCTGCCTTTCTTTTGCCTTCAATTGTATCACCGTACAAATCAATTCTCTTTAAAATTTCCTGCCTTTCAACTTCCCGAATTTTATCGGCTAATTTGTAAGTTACATATTCCATTTTTTCAGCTTGTATTCTGACCGGCAGATGCTTGTATTCTATAACATTATCTTCCATCATATTTATTGCAAATTCAAGTGAATTTCTTAATTCTCTTATATTTCCTGGCCAGTCATAGTTATATAGTGCTGACTCCGCTTCTTTACTCAAAATAATATCTTTTTTTAAATTGTTTTTATATGAATTCATAAAATCATATACCAAGGGGAAAATATCATCTTTTCTTTCTCTCAAAGGAGGAATTGTAAGAGGAAACACTGAAATTCTGTAATACAAGTCATTTCTGAAGCTTCCGCTTTCAACCATTTCCTCAAGCTCTTTATTTGTTGCCGCTATAACTCTTACATCTATAACTGTCTCTTTAACGCTTCCCACCCTTCGTATTGTGCCCTCTTGAAGTGTCCTCAGTAACTTTGCTTGGACATCAAGATCCATTTCCGATATTTCATCTAAAAATATAGTGCCTTTATTGGCAGCTTCAAATAATCCCATTTTACCTTCTTTTTTTGCTCCTGTAAAGGAACCTTCCTCATAGCCGAAAAGTTCACTATTCAGTAAACTTCCTTGAAAAGAAGCACAGTTAACTGCAATAAACGGACCATCAACTCTGTTTGATTCATTGTGTATAGCATTTGCATACAATTCCTTGCCTGTTCCGCTTTCACCGAATATCAATACTGTTATATCTTTATTTGCTATTTTTTTAATAGTATTTTTTAATTCTTTTGAATTGACATCTTCAGATATTATATCATTAAGCGTATATTTAGCCTTTTGAATAGCATTAATTCTGTTTTCAAGAGATTTTAATTTTAATTTATATTTATCTATATCCTGATACAATTTATAAATATCATCTATATTACTTACAACAGATATGGCACCTACTAATTCAGAATTTTCAAATATGGGAGACATATTTACAGAATATTGAACTCCAAATTCTTCTCTTAATGCACCAACTATTGGTCTTTTAAAAATTAAAACATTTGGCAATCTTGCTCCAGGTCTTATATCCCTTAATTTATAACCGACTATATCATCATAATTTACTTTTGTGATACTTGTATATGCAGGGTTTATATATTTAACAATTTCATCAGTATCAATAATTAAAATTCCATCATAAAGATTATCAAAAATGGTTTTCATCCAATTATCAATTATCATATTTTCCTCTTCTGTGTAATGAATTTATCTTATTTTATCATTACCATCAAACTAATACAATAGTTGTCAATTAAGTTTTTTTTTGGAAGGGTAACATATCCTGCCTGGCAAAATAAAATAGAGTGAGAATAATTATTATAGGAGGTTTATATGAACATATATCCAAATGAGGGTTTTCAATTTCCAATAAATCCAGAATTTATTTTTGCTCAACAAAGTAGGAATGTTCAGGAAATTTTGCAAATAATGCGTTCACAACACAGTGATATATACCAAGACTTAGAAGGTATAGGATTAAGCAGAAATCTCGCAGATTTGTTGATTAGCTTTATGATTAA
>CAZTML010000213.1:0-3071 GCA_964614935.1 uncultured Clostridia bacterium
AAAAACTGTTACTCTTAGATTTGTAGAACGTAAATCTACAGAAACGTTTTTAAAAAATAACAAAAGTATAAAAAGGAGTATAGATAATGCCAATAGATAAAAAATCAGAGAAAGGGTGCGAAAGATAACGAGCTGATGAATCAGTGATATCACAAACATTAAAGGTAAAATATGACTTTGTCAATTAGGAGAAAAACATGGAAAAAGTTACAGATAGAATTTTTTATTTGCCCCATAACGAGGATACAGACAGACCAATTTTAGGTTATATAAAAGGAGACAAATTTTCACTGATGGTTGACAGCGGGAATTCGAGAAAGCATGTAGAATTATTTATTGATGAGCTTTCGGCTTTGGAGATGCCTTATCCTGATTTTGTTGCAATCACACATTCTCATTGGGACCATACATTTGGAATGAGCAGCTTGGATTCTGTTTCCATAGTATGTGAACGAACAAATGAAATATTAAAGAACATGAGCGGTTGGGAATGGACTGATGAAGCAATGAAAACAAGACTTGAAACCGGTGAAGATATAGAATTTTGTGATACGATGATTAGAAGAGAGTATGATAATTTATCAGAAATTAAAGTCAGTACTGCAGACGTAGTATTTGATGAAAGGGTATATATTGATTTAGGGGGAATTACATGTGAACTTATGAGATTAGAGAGTTCCCATGCCGATGATTGCGTTGTTGTATATATTCCTGAAGAAAAAGTGATTTTTATCGGAGATATAATAAGTGAAGATTTTCATAACGGTGAGATTTATTACAAAGATAAATTAATTAGCTTAATTAATGATTTTAAAAGAATTGAATTTGATACAGCTTTATTTGGCCATATGGAGCCTTTTACCAAAGAAGGGTTAATATCATGGCTTGAAGAAGCGTATAATGCGGGAGGCTTCAATGGACAATGACAGCATAATTGCTTTGTTTTATAAAAATGGAAATGATGAATTATCTGTTCCCATGGCTAAATACATGAAAAATAATTTTGCTTTCTTGGGTATTAAAACTCCGGAAAGAAAAGAATTGTATAAGGAATTTATGAATGAAAGAAAAAAAGATGCTGTTGTTGACTGGGATTTCATATATAAATGTTATGATTTACCGGAAAGAGAATTTCAGTATTTGGCAATATCTTATATGAATGCTGTAAAAAAACTATTTAATAATGATGATATGGAAAAAATCAAGAGATTAATAACTTATAAATCTTGGTGGGATACTGTTGATAGCATTGCACCAATAGTGGGAGATATTTGCATTCAATATCCTTTAATTAAGGATGATGTCATTGAGAAGTGGATTTTTTCAAATAATATTTGGTTAAAAAGAGTTTCTATATTATTTCAGCTAAAATATAAGGGAAAGACTGATACGGAATTTCTATCTAAATCAATTATTAACAACTCAAACACATCAGAATTTTTCATTAATAAGGCTATTGGATGGGCACTTAGGGAATATTCAAAAACGGATAAAAATTGGGTAAAGAACTTTATTAATAATAATGAATTATCAAAACTAAGCGTAAAAGAGGGTAGTAAATATATATAAAATTTTGGAATTCCAAGATCAGATATTGTTACACCAAGAGGCTTACCGGAAACTTTAAAGTTATATTATATCGAAACTTACCCTGATGAATCAGAGTAAGCATATTGAAGTTACTATAAAGTTACTTCAATATATTTTTGCATATTATTCATTCCGTGAATAAATATCTGCAGCCTTATAAATTAAAATATTTTTAGTCAGAATATTATTTTCTTGTATTTGAAGTAGATGAGTAGGAGGTCATAAATGAGAATCAACAGTGAGCGTTTAAAAAACAATTTAATAAATTTAGGTAAGATTGGATATAAGGAAGGTAAAGGGATAACTAGGGCTGCATTTACCAAAGAATATGAAGAGGCAAGTTCCTTTGTACAAAAACTCATAGAAGAGGCAGGTTTAACTTATTACCGGGATTCTGTAGGAAATATATTTGGTAAGTTAGAAGGAAAAGATAAAAGTAGGTCAATATTGTTAGGTTCTCACATTGATAGTGTGCCTAACGGAGGTATGTTTGACGGTAATCTTGGAGTATTAGCTGGAATTGAATGCTTGCAAACATTGAAAGAAGATAATTATGATATAAATTTTTCATTAGAAGTAGCAGCATTTATAGGCGAAGAGGGAACTGAGGTGGGAGGAACATTTGGAAGTAGAGCTTTTTCAGGAGAATTAGACCTAAGTGAAAGTGATTTTGAATACCTTAAAACAGTAGGCATAAGTGAAGAAGATATAATTAATTCTAAGAGAAACCCTGACAGTTTGAAATGCTATTTAGAATTACATATTGAACAAGGTAATGTCCTTAATTCGGAAAATCTATCAATAGGAGTTGTTAAGGGGATTGTTGGTATTGCCCAATATAATGCTAAGGTAAAGGGCAAGGCAAATCACGCAGGCACAACACCAATGAACTTAAGAGATGATGCTCTAATTAAAGCAAGCAAGGTCATTATTAGTGTCAATGACATAGTCAGTAAGTTTGGAAGCCCTATGGTTGGAACTGTAGGTTATATAAGAGCATATCCAGGGGCTGTGAATGTAATTCCAGGGGTGGTTGAATTCACAATAGAATTAAGAGATATGGATAGAAATAGAGTATTGAATGCAATGGAATTAATTAAAGAAAGCTGCATTGATTTAGACTTAGAAGTTGAAAACCTTGGTTTTGAATGGGAAGTAAATTTAGATGTAGGGATGCAGAATTTAATTGAAAAATCTTGTCAAGAATTAGATTACAGCTATAAATATATGGTTAGTGGTGCAGGCCATGATGCTAATCCACTTTCAAAAGTAACTCCAACAGGTATGATATTTATACCCAGTAAGGATGGTATAAGTCACTCACCTTTTGAATGGTCTGATTGGGGTGATGTGGAAAAAGGAGCTAATGTTTTATTAAATACTGTGATGAAAATTGATAACAATTATGCGAAGGTCAGTGTTAAAGATTAAACTCCTTCAAGAAGAAGAGTATTATATATCATTGCCGTCAAAATATGATA
>CAZTML010000214.1:0-3069 GCA_964614935.1 uncultured Clostridia bacterium
TCTTTATCTTCCATCTTTGCAAATATATTAGCCAAAATTGCACCGGATATATTATGCCATACACTGAAAACCGCCCCTGGAATTGTTGCCAAAGGATACTGAGCAAATGATGTTGCTGCAAGGGATGTTGCTAAACCGGAGTTTTGCATTCCTACTTCGATGGCAACAGCCTTTCTCTTAGATAAATCCATGCCAATCAACTTGGCTAGAAAATAACCTACTGTATATCCCAAGGAATTATGCAATATTACAACAGCTATTATTAAAAGACCGCTTGTCATGATTCTTGCTGAGTTTGCTGAAACAACTGCAGCAACAATTGCTACTATTGCAGTAACAGAGACTAATGGTAGTACCTTAACAAATTTTTCAGTTATTTTTCCAAAGAACTTATTTATGACAAAACCAAGGACTATAGGTAAAATAACAACTTGTATTATTGATATAAACATACTAACAACATTTACTTCTATAGTTGTCCCTATAAGAAGTTTTGTTATAAAAGGTGTCAATAAAGGCGCAAATATAGTTGAGAAACTTGTCATAGTAACAGAAAGAGCCACATCTCCTTTTGCTAAAAAGGTCATAACGTTTGAAGATGTTCCTCCAGGACAAGTTCCAACAAGAATTACTCCAACAGCTAATTCAGGCGGTAAGTTAAATATTTTCACTAAGAGGAATGCTATTAAAGGCATCAGTATAAATTGTGCACAAAAACCAATTATTACATCTTTGGGTCTAGACATGATAAGTTTGAAATCCTCAAACTTCAGTGTTAATCCCATCCCAAACATTACTACCATCAACAATGGAGTTACATATGATGTTTTGATCCATGTAAATGTTGTAGGTACAAAAAGTGCCATTGCAGCTATTACAAGTACTATTCCGGCCATATATTTTCCGGCTAAGCTGCTTAATTTTTCTAAAAATTTCATTATCTTTCTCCCTTATGTCATATATTTTTTTGTTAATAAGACTAACTTTTTCTTTTATATTTATTTCCTATTAATTGCTCTTTGGTACTTCCAATATTGCTCCTCTGTTTCCTGATGTGACCATTGCCGCATATCGCGCTAAGTAGCCTGTAGTTATTCTTGCTTGTCTCGGTTTCCAGTTTTCTCTTCTTTTATTTAATTCTTGATCAGAAACAAGGAAGTCAATTTTATTTGCATTTATATCTATTTTTATTATATCTCCTTCTTCAACTAAGGCTATGTTACCGCCTATTGCAGCTTCCGGGGAAACATGCCCAATTGCTGCTCCTCTTGTAGCACCTGAGAAACGCCCGTCAGTTATTAAGGCAACACTTTCACCTAATCCCCTTCCCATAATAGCTGATGTAGGATTCAACATTTCTCTCATTCCCGGACCACCTTTAGGTCCTTCATAACGGATTACAACTACATCACCAGGGACAATCTTTCCATCATTTATTGCATTGATTGCATCTTCTTCACAATCAAATACTCTTGCAGGTCCTTCATGAGCCATCATTTCAGGTGCAACGGCAGAACGTTTCACAACACATGTATCTGGAGCTAAGTTTCCTTTTAAAACTGCAATTCCACCTGTATCACTATATGGATTTTCAATAGGTCTGATAGTTTCAGGATCTTTGTTTTTACAATCCTTAATATTTTCACCTACACTTAATCCTGTGCAAGTAAGAACGTCTAAATTTAATAATCCTTTTTTGCTTAATTCATTCATCACTGCATAAACACCGCCTGCATCGTCTAAATCTTCCATAAATGTATTACCTGCAGGTGCAAGATGGCATAAGTTAGGGGTTTTAGAGCTTATTTCATTTGCTATATCAAGATTTAATTCATATCCCGCCTCGTGTGCTATGGCTGGAAGATGTAGCATGCTGTTTGTAGAGCAACCTAATGCCATATCTACTGCTAAAGCATTTAAAAATGCCCCCTCTGTCATAATGTCTCTTGGTTTTATGTCTTTTTCTAAAAGCTTCATTATTTGCATTCCTGCATGTTTTGCAAGCTTAATTCTTTCAGAATATACTGCAGGAATTGTACCGTTTCCTTTTAGCCCCATTCCTAATGCTTCTGTTAAGCAGTTCATGCTATTTGCTGTATACATGCCTGAACAAGAACCGCATGTAGGACATGCACTGTTTTCATAATCTTCAACTTCTTCAGCTGATATTTTACCTGCATTGTATGCACCAACAGCTTCAAACATATCCGAAAGGCATGTTCTTTTACCATTCATTTTACCAGCAAGCATTGGGCCACCACTTACAAAAATAGTTGGTACATTTACTCTTGCCGCAGCCATTAATAAGCCAGGAACATTTTTATCACAGTTTGGAACCATTACCAAGGCATCAAATTGATGCGCTAATGCCATAGCTTCTGTTGAATCTGCAATTAAATCCCTTGTTGCTAGTGAATATTTCATACCTGTATGTCCCATGGCAATACCATCGCATACTGCAATTGCAGGAAATACAATTGGAGTTCCCCCTGCCATGGCCACGCCTAACCTTACAGCCTCAACAATCTTGTCCAAGTTCATATGACCGGGCACTATTTCATTGTATGAACTTACAATTCCTACTAAAGGCTTATTTAACTCCTCTTTAGTATAACCTAGTGCATTGAATAGCGAACGATGGGGTGCCTGTTGCACTCCCTTTTTTACTGAATCACTTCTCATTATCCTTCCTCCTGATGTTTTATTTCTACTTGAATAAAAAAACCTTTCATCTCTAAATATATCACAAGATATATTCAGGGACGAAAGGTCTTCCGCGGTACCACCCTAATTTACGATATAAAAATATCGCCTCATTCAAGTCGAAATAATTTCTTATTCTAACTCTATCCTTATAACGCAGGATTACGTCATCGCTTACTTAATTCAGCTTTGAAGCTCTAGAGTGATCATTATACTTACTATCTCCGATTTTCACCAACCATCGGCTCTCTTTAGATAGCAATTAGTATTTTTGTCTCTGTCATAGCTTTAAATGATATTATAGCTTTTGAATAAAAACTTGTCAAGTTATTTATTAACATTAACCTTGGGTGAAGTTTGATTTAG
>CAZTML010000215.1:0-3063 GCA_964614935.1 uncultured Clostridia bacterium
TATTTAATGGGGGGTATTTTTTTGTTAAAAAATATATTGACATAGGGTGTACTATGGTTTATAATACAGCTACTGTACTAAGTGTACTAATACGCTTAGATAATTAAATGACAGCAGGTGAAATATATGAGAGAGGTAAAAATTGTTTTGACTCAAACAAATACAATTATATCTAAAACCTTAAAAGCATTATCCAAGAAGCCATATAACCACATTTCAATATCCTTTGAGGATGATTGTTCAACAATGTTTAGTTTTGGAAGAAGGTTTATTTGGTTTCCATTAATAGGAGGATTTGTAAAAGAAGATATAAATAGTGGTGTATTTAAAATGCATCCGGAAACTAAATGTAAAATATATAAATTTGAAGTATCAGATGAGGATTATGAAATTATTACAAAGAGATTAAATAAGTTTCTTTCTAAACCAGAAAAATACAGGTATAGTTTTTTAAATGTTTTTTTGATTCGTTTTAATATACCTTATCAAAGAAAATACCATTATGTTTGTTCATCTTTTGTATCATATTTGTTAAAAGGAATAATACCAATGCAAAAGGAAATATCCCTTGTTATTCCAGATGATTACAACACTTTAAACTTACATACAGAATATGAAGGTCAATTGGTTGAATATGTGAATGAAAAAGTTGCTTTAAGCAATATTTAATTGGAGGTGATATCTTGATTCGAATTGAAAATGATAATCCAAAAGCAATTTATGAACAAATTTATGATGAAATAGTAAGGCTTATATTTTCAAAGTCTTTGAAACCGGATGAAAAACTGCCTTCTGTCAGAGAGTTGGCATCAACGATTAGAATCAACCCGAATACAATACAAAAAGCATACAAATACTTAGAGGAAGACAATTATATTTACAGTGTAAAAGGTGTTGGAAATTTTGTAAAGGATGCAGATGATTTAAGGAATCTACATATTAAAAATATTAAGGATGAATTATTCAAACTTATAAAATCCTTGAGAGAACTTGGGTTAAAAGATGAGAGAATAATTGAATTAGTAAAGGAAACCTTAAATCCAAGCACAGAAGGAGGTAAAAATGCTAGTGATAAATGATTTAAGCAAGAAATTTGGAGACTTTCAAGTTCTTGATAATATAAGTATTAATGCTGAAAAAAGTCAAATTTACGGCTTGGTTGGCTCTAACGGTTGCGGTAAAACAACTATTTTAAAACATATAATGAAAATTTACAAACAAGATGAAGGGTACATGGCCTTTGATGGTGAGGAAGTTGAAGAAGACTCTGAAATAATAAAAGATTTTTATTATGTTCAAGATAGCTTGTTTTTCCCTTATCAATATACTTTAAACAAGTTATTCAACTACGAAAAACTAATGTATAAGAATATGTCCCGTGAAAAGTTCGAATATTTAGTGAAATTTTTTAACATAGACAAAAATAAGGTATTGAACAAGATGTCAAAAGGTCAAAAAAAGCAGGCTGCCTTTGTTTTAGCAATTGCTGCACAGCCAAAACTTTTATTGCTTGATGAAATTGTAGACGGTCTTGATGCAGTAATTAAAAGAAAATTCTGGGACGTACTTATAAAAGAAGTTATGGATAATGAAATGACCGTTATTATTTCTTCTCATGACTTGAAGGAACTAGATAATATATGTGACAAAGTGGGAATAATGCACGAAGGTAAAATTTTAAGAGAAGAAAACCTTGAAAAAATGAAAGAAGATATTAAGAGGGTTCAGTTTGCTGTTGAAGGTGAATTTGACACCGAACAATTAAAAGAATTTAATATTCTACAAACTGTAAAAATAGGTAGCGTATATATTGTAACATTAACAGGATCTACAGATGAACTTAAGAAGTATTTAGAAAGTAAATATAGTCTATTATTGTTTGATAAGCTTTCAATGAGTCTTGAAGAAATATTTATTACAGAATTAGGAGGTGTGGGTTATGGAAAAGAAAAATAACTTTATGCCCTTGCTTATAAATTCAATTAAGGAAAAGAAAAACTGGGCACTTTTATCTACAGCTATCATTTTTCTTACAACACTTTTAATACCATACATTTTGAGGGCAGATGCAAAGTCTTTTGTAATGCTTGGTATTGTTGAATTATTTATTTTAGTATTTATAAACTGTTTAATAGACAATAACTTTTTACACAATGAATCAAAGATGACTTATTATATTTCTAAGCCTTTGACATTGAATAGGCAGATATTAATAAACATAGTGACAAATGCAATTTTTACAATCTATTTATTGGCTCTCATTGTTATATCGGTAGTTTTTCAGGGTCTAAATTATGAAATATTAGAAATATTTAAAACCCTTATTCCATGGCTTTCTGCAATCATATTGTTGGCATCCTTGTCGTCAATATTATCAGGCAATACATTGATGGCTGGTGCAATGACTCTATTTAACTTTTGTCTGCCCCTAATAATATATTTAATTATGGTGTTTATGTTCACAATAATGGAGAATGCCGTAATAGGATTTAGTGCGGACGTTTTAGGTGATTACCTTTTAAACAATGTATATAGGCTTGATTATTTGTATTTTATTGTATATTCTGAGAAGTCATTAGATTTAATTTATTTCCTTGTATTAGCTGTTGTGTTAATATTCATATCATTACTGACACATAAGTTTATAAAAAGGAGGAAAAATGAAAATACAGGATTTATTGTATTCAATGGGTTCAAATATTTCGTATCAGTTCTTGCTTGCTTGATTATTCCGGCATTCTTCATGATAAGTATGTCATACAGTGGTATTGTAAGTAGGTTAATAATTTCAATTTTGCTTGCTATGCTTTCTTACTATATAATAATTGCTTTTATTGAAAAGTCATTTAGAATATCAAAATTATCAATAAGAGTCTTTGCGGTGAGCATGATACTATTTGCAGCAGTGACAGGATCTACCGTAGCAGTTGCAAGTCAGTTTAAAAATGTGGTCCCAAATCCGGAAGATGTGAAAATGGCTTATATAGGCAATCAAAGATGGTCAGTAAATGAAATTGAAAGATTTTTAAAGGGTGACTATAAAAGTGAAAATTCAGATTTTAC
>CAZTML010000216.1:0-3027 GCA_964614935.1 uncultured Clostridia bacterium
GTGTCTCCAATGGGAACAACTATTTGGCCATCTTGGCGTTGAATAATAATGATAAGTCTGTCTGATGGCAATTCTAAGTCTTTTATATATTTGTCTGCCCATTGATGACCCCTTGGTATAGTAAATTCAATAAGGTCTTGGCCACTTACATCAAAGTGTTTTTCACCACCTAAGACAATCAGGTCGTTTTCTTCTATAGTTATATTTCCTCTTGGGACAATGGTTTTACCATTACGTTCAATCTTTGCAACAATGAAGTCAAATGTTAAGTTCAAGTCCTTTACTTGGCTGCCAACTAAGTAGCTACCCGGATGAATTCTTGTTTCCAAAAACCCGATTCCCGCCTTATTTTGATAGTAGTTGAATGTTTGTAAGACCGTATCGTTAGGATCTAACATATCCCATTTTTTTGCTGCAATCGGCATTAAAGAACCTTGAGCCAGTGAAGAGAGTACACAGAGACCAAATACTATATGATAAATGTCTACAGTGAAAAACTCGTAGCTATTTACAGCCATTATTGCAAATGCTATAGCAGCAGCTCCACGAATACCTGCCAAAGAAATCATATTTAGCTGATTACGTTTAAGTCGAAATGGTAACATTAGACCATAGACAGTTAAGGGACGTGCAATTATAGTCATAAATAACATAATAGCAAGAGATATTGGGAAGGCATTAATAAAGTCTGTGAAATTTGACAAAAGACCTAAAATGAAAAAGAGACCTATCTGCATGATTTCTGTAAATCCATCATAGAAAAATATAATGTCACGCTTACCTGAAAACTCCATATTGCCAAGATAAATACCTAGAATATACAGTGCTAAATAACCATTACCACCTACAAGACTTGTAGTAGCATAAGTAATAAGCATAATAGCAGCCATTAAAACAGCATAAAGTCCATCTCCACCAAATTGAAGTTTTTGAAACAATTTTCCACTAACATATGCGAAAATAAAACCAATAACAAGACCAAGAGCTACCTGAGATATGATAAGTACAGGAATAGAAAGTTCTGACCCCAATATAACTGATATAAATACCATAGTCATAGTATAAGCAGTAGGGTCATTGGACCCACTTTCCAGCTCTAATAATGATGCTGTGTTATATTTTAAATTCAAGTTTTTTGAACGCAAAACATTTGATACAGAGGCATAATCCGTTGAGCCTACTATTGAGCCAATCAACATAGATTCAAATAATCCAATTTTTAAAACATAGTGGCAAAATAGGCCTGTAAATAGTGCCGTTGCAACAACACCTAGTGAAGAGAGTACAATTGCTTCTTTTGCAACCGGCTTAGCCATCTTCCAGTTAGTACCAAAACCACCGTAAAACATAATGACCATGAGTGCAACTGTAGCAAAGTTGTCAGAAAACTCAAAGTCATTAAATTCTAAACCTAGAGCGCCAAATGCCATACCAAGCACAATAAACAATAATAGTGCAGGTATCCCATGTTTATTAGAGAAACGGATGGCAAAAAGAGCAAGTATTAAAATAATTCCTATCATTAAATAATTCATTTATATCACTTCCTGTCATAAATTTATTATTGACCCCATTTAAGGAGTCTTCTTTATATTTTCGTACATAATTCACCCCTATAAGTAATAATCTGTAGTACTTTCATTCTATTTAGTATTATACAATAAATTTTAACATTAAACAAGAAAGACAGGTGACATTTACAATATCATCTGTCTTGTGACATACTCCCACCACTATTATCCAATTCATCCCTCCACCTACATTTTCACTTAGGCGAACAAGGTTATTTAGAGGTGGGGGAATTCTTGGTTAAACCTCTATGTAGTTATCTTACAATCTTATTTTAATATTAAACGTCCATTGAGTTCAAATTTTTGTTCACCATCTAATATTTCCGGGACTCCCCCAACAAATACATGGTCAATACCGCTTGGTTTAGCTACAGAATCAGTGTAAGTAGAATTATCTTTAATTGCATCATAATCAAATACAGTTATATCTGCCACAAGACCTTCAGCTATTTGGCCCCTATCTTTAAGTCCAAGTATATCTACAGGTAACTTTGTAGCCTTGTAAATTGCATCTTCTATTGGCATTAGGTTGTTTTCACGTATAGTTTGTAGAAATCTTGGGAAGGTAGAAAAATTCCTTGGATGAGGTGAAGTCTTGGTAACTTCCTTATTGAAGCTTAAAGACGAACCATCACTACCTACACTTACCCTCATATCTTTCATAATTTCAAGTACATCATCCATGTTAAGAGTATGGAATATCATTGATACTTGGCCGTCACATCTTTTCAATAGCTCAATTACAGTTTCTTCAGGGCTTAAGTCTAGCATTTGGGAAAGTTCAAAAATGTTCTTACCGTTTGCTTTAGGCATTTTATCACCTGTACCTACAACTCTAAGGCAGGTAGGACCTCCTTTGCGTTCTATGGTATTGTTAAGACTCTTTAATAATTTCTCATCTACATCATTGTTTAACCTTGAAAGCATTTTTTCATGTCCACCATCATGCATATAATTTGGCAACAAGGATGATAAGCCTGTAGAAGTAGCGTCAAAAGGATACTGGTCAGCAGTGATAGTCAGACCTTTTTTTCTAGCATTTTCTATAGTGTCTAAAAGTAGGTCTGCCTTGTTCCATTGGTTTTTACCAATTAGCTTAAGATGGGATATATTTAAGTGAACTCCTGAATGCTCTGCAACATAAAACATTTCATCTAACGCTTCAAATATTCCTTCACTTTCACTTCTCATATGAACGCTTAAAATACCATCATTGGCTTTTACAACTTTTGCAAGAGCAACTAATTCTTCCTTGTTGCTAAATATTCCTGTAGGATAAATTAAACCTAAAGAAAGACCAAAGGCTCCACCTTTTAAAGCTCTATCCAAGTAATCGCACATACGCTCTAGTTCTTCTTCACTTGCATCTCGGTCGTCATAACCTACTACTCGACTTCTAAGTGTCCCATGACCAAGCAAGAAACCATGATTAATAGGCATTTTGTCAGAAGTTTTT
>CAZTML010000217.1:0-3023 GCA_964614935.1 uncultured Clostridia bacterium
TGTCCATTGCATATCCAATAGCTTGACGAACTTTTTCATTTGCTATAGGACTATCAGTCTTTCCTACGTTTATACCAATGTAAGATTGGTGAAGACCTGGTGCCTTAACCGTTGTATACTTATCAGTTGCTACAATACTATCCCAGTCTGCTGTTGGTATTTGAGCAAAGTCAAATTCTCCATTTTCAAAAGCTATTAACTGTGTAGAACTATCAGTCATAGGAACAAATCTAATATTTTTTATTTCAGCCTCACCTCTCCAGTAGTCAGGGAAAGCTTCTAAAAGAATTTCAGTATTCTGATCATACTTTGTTAAAACGTATGGGCCTGTACCAGCTTTATCAACAACTGAACCATACATGTCGCCTAATTCAGTTACTGCTTTTTCGCTAACAATCTGTACTTGAGTCAAGTTGTAAAGGAATATTGAACTTGGTGCTTTTAATGTAAACTCAACTGTGTTATCATCAATTTCTTTGACTTCAACTATGTCCTGTACATTTTCCCACCTATGCATGTTATCTATACATCTTTGGAAATTCCAAACAACATCTGATGCTTTCAATTCGTCACCATTATGGAATTTTACACCTTCGTGAAGTTTAATTGTGTAAACTGTTCCATCGTCGCTTACAGTATAGTCTTCAGCTAATCTAGGTGTAACTGTACCATCATCTTCTATGTGGAATAATCCTTCTGCAAACTGACGAGTTACAGCTGAGTCAACACGTAGGGTTGTTGCATGAACATCCATTGTATTACCAATAGAATCAAGTGGTATATTGATATTTGTTCTTGGTCCTGATGTTTCTCCACCAGGTGCATTAGTGTCTGTACTACAGCCAGAAATCAATACTGTGACAATCAAAATAGCTGCCACAAATAATAAATGTTTTTTCTTCATTTTTTTCCTCTCTCTTATAAGATTTTTACAGGCTCTATAACTCACCTTTGACGGAAAGACCTATATGTTAATTATTTCTCACTAACGTTTTCCACCAAATAATGTATAATTATAAAGCGACTGTTGACTTTGATAGTATACTATAAATTTAATTACAAGTCAATATTTTACATAATTTTACACGTTATCAGCATTTATATCCTTGTTTTACATTTTATGACAGTCATGAAAACATTTACATTAGTGAATATTTATGAAAACATTTGCCTGTATTTTTGGCTATTAAAAAAAGCCTCCTTGACATAGTCAAAGAAGCTTTTTAAGTACAGGGACATTCCTATGTCCTCTTCCTCTTTATTATTAATACCAGCCTCTTAATTTCATAACTTCAGCAACTTTCTTAACTGAAATCATGTAAGCAGCCTCTCTTGTTGTACAATTTTGTTCTTCTTGAAGAGCCCATACATCGTTAAATGCTTGAACCATTTTCGTTTCTTGTTTATCTTCTACTTCTTTTTCTCCCCAATAGTATCCTTGTAAGTTTTGTACCCACTCAAAGTATGATACCACTACTCCGCCTGCATTTGTCAAAATATCTGGAGTTACAGGGATTCCTCTTTCGTTTAACACTTGGTCACCTTCAGAAGTTGTAGGTCCGTTAGCAGCTTCACATACTAATTTAGCTTTAATTTTTTCTGCTACTTCTTTAGTTATAGCATTTTCTAAAGCTGCAGGAATTAATATATCAACATCTAATTCCCAGAATTCGTCTAAAGTGATCATCTTAGCTTTTGGATAATTAACTAGATTTTTATGTTCATTGAAGTAAGCTAGCATATCTTCGAAATCTAATCCATCTTCATTGTAGATTGCATATGTTCCAACTTTTGGTGCCCATTCTCCAACAGCTACTATTTTAGCTCCTTGCCTTTGAACGTTCTTAACTGTAAAACGGCCAACATTACCAAAGCCTTGGATAGCAACTTTTGATTGCTTAATGTCAATTCCAAGTTTTTTAGCTGCTTCTCTTGTAACTATTGAAACACCAAATCCTGTTGCTTCATTTCTACCTTCTGAGCCGCCCCATGCTACAGGTTTACCTGTTATAACGCCTAGTGCTGAAGTTCCGGTTAACTTGTTATATTCGTCTACCATCCAAGCCATTACCTGTCCGTTAGTTCCTGCATCTGGTGCTGGTATATCTTCTTTTTCACCTAAGTACTTGTAAAGTTTTTGAATGTAGCCTCTTGAAATTCTTTCTAATTCTCCCTGAGATAGTTCCAAAGGATCGCATATAACGCCACCTTTACCGCCACCATATGGAAGCCCCATTACGCCGCCTTTAAATGTCATCCAAATGGAAAGAGCTTTAACTTCGTCTAATGTTACACCTGGATGGAATCTACATCCACCTTTTGTAGGGCCAACTGCATCATTATGTGATGCTCTGAAGCCTTTAAATGATCTCATGCTTCCGTCATCCATTCTTACAGGAATGTTAACTTCAATAACTCTCTGTGGTTCTTTTAAAATCTCATATACTGCTGGGTCTAATCCTAATGCGTCACATGCAGCCTTTACTTGCTTTTGAGAGTTTTCCAATGGATTTAAATTTTCTTTTGCCATAACCATACCTCCAAAATAATTATTTGAAAAAATTTATCTTGAATATTGCTAACTATATAACAATACTAATAGACAAGTATATTCTATCACCCAATTAATATTATTTCAAGCACTAAAAAGAAAAACAGAAGCCTTTTGGGCTTCCGATTTTTAAAATCATTATCCTTCTTTTCTCATCTTATTGTAGTAATAAGTTAGTGAGAATAAACTTTCATTTAAATGAACATTCTCAACATATACATCTTCAGGCATTTTTAAATCCTTTGGAGCAAAGTTCCAAATAGCCCTTATGCCAGAGTTTACCAGTTCCTCTGCAACTTGTTGACTTACACTTTTTGGTGTACAGATAACTGCAATATCAATGTGATTTTCTTTAAGAAAATCATCTAAACCGTCAGAATCTAATATTACAGCATTTCTAATTGACAATCCTACAAGTTTTGGATTTTTGTCAAATAATGCAACTACTTCATAGTCAGCTTCGTAAAAACCT
>CAZTML010000218.1:0-3009 GCA_964614935.1 uncultured Clostridia bacterium
CTCTAAGCAGAAACTATCCTGAGGATATAGCATATAATGTAGCAAGAATAGGGAGTTATGCTGTTCATAATACAAAGCATACAGACCAGAATTTAAAATATTATTTGGAAGAAGCGGGTATCGAATTCATTCATGTAACTCAAGGCTATACAAAGTGCTCAATTACACCTGTCAGTGAAAATAAAGCTTTGACATCGGACTTCTTGATACATGAAAAATTATTATCGTACAATATAGACTGCTTATATATAGATCCCAAAGTTGTGTACTTAAAAGGTTATAATAACGGATTTATAGGAGGCTCTGTAGGTTTAATTAGTGATAAAATATTTTTGTCAACAGGTAGTATTTTTGATGAAAATATTTCTCTTTCATTAAAGAAATTTATTGAGTCATCAGGATATATTTATGATGAAGCAACAAGAAATCAAATCACAGACCTAGGAACGCTGATACCGATAATATGACTCCCTTGACCGAGAGGAGTGACTAAGTGGAGCTTTTATCATTAGAATTAAATGAAAATGAGAATCATGAAATTTATAATAATTTAAAATTAATAACAAACATAGATGAAAGTAACATAAACATAGAATTATCATCTACAGATGAAGGCAATATAAGAATAAGATACTTTACAGACAACCGATTAAACAAAAGAGAGTACTTAGAAAAAATAATTGCTAAAATTACAAAATTGTTGATTGAATATACCAAGTTAGTGGGTATAAGTACTCTTAAGGAATCATATTTTTACTTTGATGATGATGAAGTAGGTTCAATAATATCAGATATTGAAGAAGAAATAGACAATGACATTAAAATACACATAATAATTAAAAATAAGTTTAAAGAAGTTATAGAAAAATCCTCTTCAATTAATTTAAATGGATTTGTAAACTTCAGGCTTAAATTTATAAAGCTATATGCAGCACAGGTGGTAGAAAGATGCATTGACTCATATCTTATGAAAAAGGAATACATGGATTTTATCAGCATTATTAAATTAATATCCGATTCCGAAGAAAATCAATACGATATTGTAAATGTAATGTTTAATAACAATAAGATTCAGGTTTACGACAAAAATATGCAAAAGCTTAACTATTTGTCAAATGTGGAGTTTTCTACTGAATTAAATAGCACTAAATCAACGTATGATGAAACAGCTATAAATATTTTGTTAAGCATATCACCAAAAAAAATAATTCTCCATGATTCAAAAATTGAGAAAAGAAACAAAGAAGCATATAATACTGCAGACATAATAAAAAGGATTTTTGAAGGAAAAGTGGATAGTTGCGCAGGTTGTAAATACTGTGAGTTTCTGTAGCAAAAAGACAAAGGGGTGCCTTTGGCACTCCGTCATTCTGAGCCGCAGGCGAAAGATGCCCTAACCCCATTTTTTAGAGTCTTTGTTCTAAAAAATGGCTGGTAGGTCATTCGCTGTGTGGAATCTCAGATCTTAAAAGACGAGATCCTTCGTTTACGCTCAGAATAACAGGATTATTTAAGAAAACTACAAGGTAAATATTATAGAATATAAAACAATGGTAGAAGGAGGTTTTACATATGTCATTTTTAGTTTTGGCATCATTAATAGCTATAACAGTTGCAACAGCAAATCATTTAATTAAACTTAAAGAATCTCACGTAAATAACGAGCAATAATGCTTAAAAATATATCAAAACCTTTAAAAGGAAACTTTTAACGGTTTTTTTTTACATTTAGTTAAAAAATATTGTTTATAAATACCGCTTGTGGTATATTATTTGTAATGCTCTTAAGAGAGCGTTGTCACTAAATTTCAATATGAGTAAATAATAATATAAGAAGAGGTGTTTTATGAGAGAAGTTGTAATTGTTGGTGCAAAGAGAACACCAATCGGTGGATTTTTAGGGTCACTTAAGGATGTAAAAGCTGTTGACCTTGGGGTTATTGCCGTTAATGGAGCCTTAGACCAAGCAAAGCTTGAAGCAAGTGAAGTTGAAGAAGTAGCTTGTGGTATGATTTATAAGGGAGGGGCAAAAGGAAACCCAGCCAGACAAATACAGATGAAATGTAATATGCCAGTTGAAGGATATGCTTATACTATTGACCAGCAATGTGGTTCTGGAATGAAAGCCATTGAACTTATATATCAGTCAATAATGTTAGGAAAGTCAGATGTTGGAGTAGCAGTAGGCATTGAAAGTATGTCACAAGCACCTTATGTCTTGGATAAGCCAAGAGAAGGTATAAGAATGGGTGACGGTGTAGTAATAGACACCATGCTTAGTGATGGATTGGTTTGCGCTATGATGGGATACCACATGGGCATAACAGCTGAAAATCTTGCAGAACGCTACAATATATCTCGTGAAGCACAAGACCAACTTGCAGTTTTAAGTCATGAAAGAGCTCTTGCTGCTATAAATGAAGGTAAATTCAAAGAAGAAATTGTAGCTGTAAATATTGAAACAAGAAAAGGAACTAAGGTAGTAGATACTGATGAACATCCAAGACCAGGTACTACATTAGAAAAATTAGATAAAATGAGACCTGCATTTAAGAAAGACGGTACGGTTACAGCCGGTAATGCTTCGGGAGTAAATGACGGTGCAGCAGCTTTAGTTTTAATGTCTTTGGAAAAAGCAAATGAACTAGGACTTAAGCCTTTGGCTAAAATATTATCTACTGACAACATGGGTGTTGAGCCTGAAATCATGGGTATAGGCCCTGCTTATGCAATTCCTAAGGCTGTAAAAAATGCAGGACTAACAATGGATGATGTTGGATATTATGAAATAAATGAAGCTTTTGCAGCCCAGTTTTTAGCTGTAAATGAAGAATTGAAACTGGATATGGATAAGGTTAACGTTAATGGTTCAGGTATTGCACTAGGACATCCTGTAGGATGTACAGGGGCAAGAATTGTTGTATCCTTAATCTATGAGATGCAAAAACGAAAAGACAAATATGGAGTTGCTTCCCTATGCGTTGGAGGCGGCCCAGCAATAGCATCAGT
>CAZTML010000219.1:0-3000 GCA_964614935.1 uncultured Clostridia bacterium
ATTCTTCCTTACTCATATTGTTTAAATATTTCTTTAAATCTGTGATTTTAATATTTGACATTTTTTCTTCTCCATAAATATGATTTGATGTCTATTTCCATATGTGCCATTTTTAGGAATTGGCTGATTGTTCCCAAAACCACACTTGCCTTTTTAATGTTTGAAATTCTGATATAGAATCCCATAATGCAATTAGTTGATTACGCTTTATTTGGTTATTTTCATACTGCCAGATCATATAATGCTATTGCTACGCGTACATCTGTATTCGTATCATCACGATGTAATATGCAACTCCAAATATTAGAATTCATAATTTCATATCGTTTAGCATTGGATTCAATCCAAGTCTTGACACTTTTACGAATAGCAGAAAAATCCTTGTTCTCTTTATTAAATACAATTAGTGCTGTTTTCGTATCTTTCCAAGTTGAGTATCCAAATAGTTGCTCTATAGCATCGTTAAATTTCTTTATACCGTGCCATATTTTACATTCCCCGATAAAAGCAGCTTTGTTGTCAAACATAACATGTATATCTGTTTTCCCAATTTTCCTAAAGGTTTCTCCTGATACCGAATTAATATAATGTGTACCCAGTGTGGCAATTATAAAATCCCTAAGCTCTTCTTCATTATTTTTTGAAAAAGTTCTCGAAGTTGACTCCATTGCTGCACAGGCATTGTGTATTATGTTAACTATGTTTTTATAGTCACCATCTGATATACAATACTCTTGCTGAATCAAATCATATGCCGATATGTCATCAGAAAATACGCTGCCACGTATTATCGCACTGTCAACGCTTCTACCCGTTTTTTTGTCAATACTAAAATAACCTCTATGGACTAAGGAAACATCTCCGCAGTGTTTCTTGAGATATTTCTGATAAGGTGTGTCAAAAATAGTAACAAAATCGTTTAAAACACTACTATATTCTTGCTCAAAAATTTCTCCATATTCTCCAAGCTTCTCATTTCCTTCATCATCATATTGACGGTATTTTGCTACTCCATCGATAAAAAACAATGACAGTGTTTTAATACCCATATTGAAAAGTTTTTCTTCCTTTTCAATATGAGAAATAATCGTTTCACGAATTTGAATGCGACGCATATCCTTTTCAGAAATATCACCTACAACATCACCCTTTTGAATTACAGTTCCATTAGAAAATGTAACTGTTCCTCTTATTGGATCAATTTCGGAAATTTCAAATCCTTTGTATTGCTCCATCTCGTTTGATATATAGTATAAATTATCTGAAACCCCAAGCATACGTGGCTCACGGTTAATTGACTTGTTGTACTTAATTTCAAGTTCCATACGAGCCATAGGTGGTTTTTTACTCGATAAAATTATACTTAATGTCTATTAACTCTTTTTTTAATTCTTGAAAAGCATATATCGAAAAGCAGGCAGCGGCAATAGACAGTTTGCTTCCATATTTAATTTCATTAGTTAAATCATTTTTCAATATCTTGTTAATGTTATCAATTAATTCCATTGTACAAAAGCTCCTTGCATTATTAAATACTTGTCCCATTACTAAGTTTCCGTACCTAAATATTCTTACATTATTATAGTAAATTTGAACTATTTTCTCAATCGCTTACCATCTTTTTATAACTTAAAAGCAGTATAAAGTAAAATTCCTTAACTAGGTCGCTAATGAATGTTACTCTTTTCAAAGCATAATCTGGTTTTCTTTTAATAACTTTTTTTCAGTAGTATTCTTGGATAATAATGCTACTAAATCTTTTGTACACTTTTCTTCTGCTTCAGAATCATTACCATATTCTTCTAATGTTTTACAAGAAGTATTGTCCAGTGCCTGTTTTATGTATTAAATAACCTTTAACCTCTTCTGCTATTTGCATAATATTCCTCCTTATAGCTCATCTTCTTCATAATGTAGCTTCAATTATATATACTTGCTTACTCCATCAATATACTTAACAAACATATGTCTAACGTTTTCCTAGGAGGTATGATAATATGCTTGCAATATCTATATTATATAGCAAATATATACATTTTTCAACATATAGAATTTTAATTATAAATATATTCTCTACCTCAATTTACTATCAAAAAAAGACTATCAGAAATGTTTCTAATAGCCTTATATTATTTATATAACTTGAAGCTTTCTCCAGCTCCTAGATTCATAAGTATAGGCATAAGGTAAGGTCTTATATAATTTATTATACCATAAAAAGTAAAATTTATCTTTAAAACTTTGTTGGAAAAGATAAATTCTGTCGACTTATAGAAAAACCTCCAAGTGATTTTGGAGGTTTTTAGGCTTTTTTATTATAAACCTAACTCTTCTTTCAATTTACTAATTTCATCGTCTACAGATGCGTTGCCCATTGATGCATATTTTTCTTCCAAAGCTTTGGCTTCATCAATTGGTTCCATGTTTAAATCTGCCATTGCGTTTGCTTCATCTAGCATTCTGTTTGCTTTATCTTCCATTCGCTCGAATGCACTTTTTGAACCTGATATTTTTCTTGTTGCTTGTGTAGCTTCATTTAAGGTTTCTTGGGTTTTAGCTACTTTAACTTTGGATTTGATCATAGTTCGCCTTGCTTTTAGGGTTTCTATGTCAGCTGTTAACTTATCGTGCATTTGACGCATTTTAATTGCATTTTCATGGGCTGCTGCATATGCTGTCATCAATCCTGCCCCTATATTTTCTAGTTCTTGTTTTTTGTTGATAAATGTTCTTGCATCTTCCTCGTTGCCTGACATAAGTGCTTTTTTGGCAAACTCGCCGTATTTTGCAACTTCTGCTTCGTTTTGATCAACTAATCTCTTAGTCCGTGTTTCTTCTGCTATAACCTCTGCTGTAGATTGTTTTACCTCTGCAAGATCCTTCATCATATTTTCTAAATATTGATCGATCATTTTCTCTGGATCTTCCATTTTTTCTAGCAAAACATTTATGTTTGCTTTGATAATGTCACCGAATCTTTCTAAAATTGCCATTTTTTCC
>CAZTML010000220.1:0-2974 GCA_964614935.1 uncultured Clostridia bacterium
GTTGTTACAAATACAAATGTAATTGCAGATTCAATTGAATCCATACTTCCTATACCCAAAGGAACATTTCCACCAATAATCGAAGGATCTGACGATGAGCTAAGAAATATTTGCTATGGTAATGCCAGATCAATATATGGAGAAAATCTACCTGATATAGTCGAAGCAAGATTAAACAGGGAGCTAAACTCAATAATTGGCAATGGTTATTCTGTAATGTATATAATAGCTCAAAAATTAGTTAAAAAATCTAATGAAGACGGCTACCTGGTAGGGTCAAGGGGGTCTGTAGGTTCATCTTTTGCTGCTACTATGGCAGGAATAACGGAAGTAAACCCCCTAGTACCTCACTATGCATGCCCCAAGTGCCAGTATTCCGAATTTATAGAAGATGGGTCTTATGGATCAGGTTTTGATTTACCCGACAAAGAATGTCCTGATTGTAAGGCTCTTATGACTAAAGACGGTCACGATATACCCTTTGAAGTATTCTTAGGTTTTGAAGGTGATAAGGAGCCTGATATAGATCTTAACTTTGCAGGTGAAGAACAAGGAGTCTGCATGAAGTACACCGAAGAACTCTTCGGTGAAGGAAAAGTTTTTAGGGCCGGTACTATAGGAACCATTGCAGATAAAACTGCATTTGGCTTTGTTTTTAACTATTTTGAGGAAAGAGGTATCAGTAAGAGACGTGCAGAAATTGAAAGACTTATTCAAGGCTGCCTTGGAGTAAAGCGTACCTCTGGACAACATCCTGGTGGAGTAATGATTGTTCCTCATGATAAGGACATATATGACTTTACACCTGTTCAGTATCCGGCTAACAATCCAAAGTCAGGTACAATTACAACCCACTTTGACTACAATGCAATATCAGGACGTATACTTAAACTTGACTTACTAGGTCATGATACGCCAAGTATTATACGTATGTTAGAAGATTTAACCGGCGTAGACAAAGACAATATTCCTACGGATGATCAAGACACTATGAAAATATTTAACAGCCCTGAAATATTAGGTGTTTCTTTAGATGAAATAGGTTGTTATACAGGAACTTTGGGTATACCCGAATTTGGTACCCCCTTTGTAAGACAAATGATTATGGATACAAAACCAAAGACCTTTTCCGACTTAGTCCGTATAAGTGGACTTTCTCATGGTACAGACGTATGGATTAACAACGCTCAGGAAGTAATAAAGCAAGGACATGCAACAATCAGCGGAGTAATATCAACCCGTGACGATATAATGACATACTTGATACAAATGGGTGTTGACAAGAAAAAGGCCTTCGACATAATGGAGAGGGTTCGTAAGGGAAGAGGCCTTCGTGAAGAAGACGAAGCTGCAATGATAGAACAGGATGTCCCTCAGTGGTATATTGATTCCTGTAATAAGATTAAATATATGTTCCCTAAGGCCCATGCTGCAGCCTATGTAACCATGTCAGTAAAAATTGCTTACTTTAAGGTTCATTATCCGGAAGCCTTTTATGCAGCATACTTTACAACAAAAGTTGATGATTTCGACGCAGAAGTAGTAATCAAAGGTCAAAACCATATATTATCTACCATAAAAGCACTTGAAGAAAAGGGAAATGATAAAACTACTAAAGAAAAGAACCAAATTACAGTTCTTGAAGTTGCTTATGAAATGTACAAACGAGGCTATAAGTTTACAAAGGTTGATTTATATAAGTCTGATGACAGGAAATTCTTGCTGACAGAAGATGGAATACTACCACCACTTATGGGACTTGCAGGCCTGGGTGCCAATGCAGCAGCAAATATTAAAGTAGAGCGCGAAATAAAAGAATTTATTTCAATTGAAGACATAATAAAAAGAGCAAAAGTATCAAAGACTGTTATAGAGGTAATGGAAAACCACGGCTGCCTGAAAAATATGGACAGGACAAACCAGATATCTATTTTTAATGTTTAGTAATAATAAATGAGTATACAATTTTGTGTTTATGGGTAATATTAATGTTGAAATTTTAGAAAAACAGTAAAAGTATAGAAAAATAGAATTGTTACAAATTATTAATAAAATATTTTCAAAAAGTGTGTAACGTTTTGGGCAGTAAAAGGGTTTATATAGTAGATAACTAATTAAGGAGGAATCTATGAAAAAATTTTTTGTACTGTCCATATTTTTTATTTTGCTCATGATATTTACAACAACTGTAAATGCAGCCAATGAATTTGAATTTGGTCCTATGTTTATAGCATTGAAAAGTCATATGAATAATTTAGACATTGAAGATTCTGTTGCAACCTGTACCGGATCCGCAAGGTGCTCTGACGATTATTCTGTAAGAATTACACTTTATTTAGAAAGATATGTTAACAACAAATGGACTCTAACTAATATTTGGGATGGAGATAAAGGCATATATTCTAGCGTTAACAAAACTGCTATAGTTTCTTCAGACTATAGATACAGGTTGAAAAGCGTTGCTGTTGTATATGATGAAAATAATAAAGTTGTTGAATCTCCAGTTTTATATTCTGATATAGTTAGTAATTGATTAAAAATATCCATGATTTATTAAAACATTATAGCTTTATTAGAATTATAATTATGGAGGTGATCCCTTTGGGAACAATGACTTTATATCGCTTGCTACAAAGAAAAACAAAACGAAATAATTTCAAGCTATGAGCATGCAATGGAGAATCTTGGTAAAAGTAATGTATGTTTTTCAATGGAAATAAACGGCATTGCAAAAAAAGATGCAAAAATTCGCGGGGCAAAGATTTTAGAAAGCGTAGGAATAAATGCTGAAAAGCATAAGCGCTATCCTTCAAATCTATCTGGCGGAGAACAACAGCGTGTTGCTATAGCTAGAGCCTTATCCAGCGGGGCAAGGTTGCTTTTAGCGGATGAACCTACAGGGAGTCTTGACAGTGCCAATGGAGAAGCTGTCATATCAATACTACGTCGATTAGCTCATGAAGAAGGTTACTGC
>CAZTML010000221.1:0-2968 GCA_964614935.1 uncultured Clostridia bacterium
AGTCTGTTATAATTACAGCCCTAGTTTTTCTGCCGTAAGTTGCATCTATAAGCTTACCTCTTTCACGGTTTTCCTGAATTAAGCGTTTAATTGGTGCTGATTCAGGGCTTACAACTGCCACAATTCTATCTGTCAATGCTATATTACCAAAGCCTATATTTATAGTATTTGACATAATTGACTCCTATTCTATATTCTGCGTTTGCTCTCTGATTTTTTCTAAAAGATTTTTTATTTCAATTACCCTTTGTACAATATCCAAATTTCCAATTTTAGAACCGATAGTATTAATTTCTCGGTTAGCTTCTTGTATTATAAAATCAAGTTTCCTTCCAATAGGACCTCCATTGTCCAAAGTCTCGGCAAGCTGAGTCATATGAGATTTAAACCTTACAATTTCTTCATTAATATCGCTTCTGTCAGCATATATTACAATTTCGTTATATAGTCTGTTCTCATCAAGTTCATAAGAACCCAATAGGTCTTTAATTTTAATCTCAAATTTGTTTTTATAATCTTCTACTATTGTGCCGGAATTTTTAGATATGTCTTCTATTAAATCAAGAATTTTAACCATACTTTGGTTAATATCAGCCTTTAGCTCAGTGCCTTCAGTTGCTCTCATTGAAAGTAAACTTTTTACTGCCTCATTCACAGCATTTTCAAGGCAAACTCGCAGTTCATCTTCATCCTGGTCGTCTTCTTTAGCAACCAGAACATCTTGGAACTTAATTATTGTATCAATGGATGGGTTGCCATTCATGCCTAATTCTAATTTAATTTTATCAATGGCATCTTTGTATTGTTTAGCTAAAGACAAATTGGGCATGATTACAGTATCTGATTCGCTTATGTAATCAATATTGATATATACATCTATTCTACCTCTTTGTAGGCTATTTTTCAAGATTTTTCTTACATTATCTTCAAAAAAGCGCAAATGTCTAGGTGTTTTAATGTTAATATCGCAATATCTGTTGTTAATACTCTTTATTTCAGCAGTAATACATCTTTTCCCATCATTGTGTTCACCTTTACCGTAACCGGTCATAGAAAATATATTTGCCATATTTCACTCCATTATAATTATAATTTACTTAAGTGTTGTTCTTTCATTAATGATAGTTATGCTTCGTCATCCTGAGCGTTAGCGAAGGATCTCATCTTTTCTGTTATTAATCCATTATAACATTAAAAGCTTATTAGTAAACAAAAATAATTTTTTCGTATACAATTATAAAATTTTACGATACAATAATCCATAGAAAGAGAGGTAGCAAATGTCACTAGACGGTATCTTTTTAAACAGTATAAAACATGATTTATATAATAAATTAATCGGTGGAAGAGTTGATAAAATCCATCAGCCTGATAAAAATGAAATAATAATATCCATAAGGAGCAAGGGAGAAAATTATAAACTATTACTTACTGCCATAAGTTCAAGTCCAAGACTTCATCTTACAAATGTAAGCAGGCAGAACCCTACTGAGCCTCCTATGTTTTGTATGCTTTTAAGAAAGCATTTAACAGGATCTCACATAACAAATATACGACAAATTGACTTTGATAGAATTGTTGAAATTTCTTTTGAAGGCAGAGATGAATTAGGCTCTCTAGCAAGCAAATCTATAATTATAGAAATAATGGGAAAACACAGTAACATTATATTTATAAACGAAGACAAGACAATAATTGATTCATTAAAAAGAATTGCTGAAAATGTAAGCTCTGTAAGGCAGATTTATCCGGGGCTTAAGTATGTTTCTCCTCCCGGGTCTGATAAATTAAATCCAATGGAAGTAAGCCGCCAAATGTTTATGGACAAAATTGACTCAGTCAACAGTGGGATTTACATTTATAATTTCTTATATAAGAATTTCACAGGCTTTAGTCCCTTTATATCAAGGGAAATATGCCACCTGACTGATTTAAATGAAAGCACACATTTAGGCGAGCTAAGCGACATAAATAAGGAAGACCTGTGGAATGCCTTTAGTAAAATTATAAGTAAAATACAGAAAAATGATTTTTCCTTTAATATTTATTATGATGAAAACAAGGAACAAGTTGGCTTCTATTGTATGGAAGTTGATTACCTAAAAGATTATGACAGGAAAAACTTCACATCTCCAGGGGACTTACTTGATGAATATTACTATGAATTAGACAACAAAAATAAAATCAACCAAAAAGTTTCAAGCCTTATTAAATCTATTAAAACAAAAATAGACAGGGATAGAAAAAAAGTTGAAAAGCAAAGAACTGAACTGTTAAATGCAGAAAATAGGGATAAGTATAAAATTTATGGAGAGCTTATTCTTGCAAATCTCCACAAAACACCGGAAAACCACAAACTGACGGTTGTAAATTACTACGACCCTGAACAAAAAGAAATAACTATACCCTTAGACCCTAAACTTAATTTATCGCAAAACAGTCAGAAGTTTTTCAAAAGATACAATAAGCTTAAAAAAGCCGAAGAAGAACTTGAAAAGCTAATCGATTCAACTTTAAGCGAAGTTTCATACTTAGAAAACATATTGTTTTCCATTGAAGAATGTGATACTGCAGATGATTTAAATGAGATTTACACTGAGCTTATAGCTGAAGGATTTATGAAAAGAAAATCTAAATCAAAGGTTAATAAGTCTAATAAAGCTAAGCCTATCACGACCTTTATTTCCTCTGGAGGTCATGAAATATTAGTTGGAAAAAACAATATCCAAAATGATATGATTACCTTCAAAATCGGAAAAAAAGAGGACTACTGGTTCCATGCCAAAAACATTCCCGGCTCTCATGTATTAATAAGAACAAATGGGGATGAGTTAACAGATGAAGAATATGTTGAAGCTGCTAGAATTGCCGCCTTTTACAGTAAGGGGAAAAATTCAGGCACTGTTGAAGTTGACTATACACAGAAAATTAATGTTAAAAAGCCCCCAAATGCCAAGCCTGGTTTTGT
>CAZTML010000222.1:0-2954 GCA_964614935.1 uncultured Clostridia bacterium
GAAGGCAAAGATATTTCATGATGGGTAACGCATTGGTTACTGGGGTTATTAGTAACTTAGAAGCAAAATTAAAGCAAGTAATAAAAGATGAGTAAATCAAATAAAGATCATATACTATGAGAAAAAGGGGGGAATTACAAATATAAAGGTTAAGTAGAATGTCTAGATTTGTTTATTCCATAAACGATTTGGACAAGAAACCTTTTGCAGGTAAAAAACGAAGGAGGTTTATATGAAACCAATATTTGTAGATATTCACATACATACATCTGAAAATCCCAATTCATTACCATCGGATTATAATGTTAAAGAACTAATAAAAAATATTAGAAAATTGTCTGGAGAATATGATGTACTTCTATCACTAAGTGACCATAATACAATTAATAAAAATGCCTATATGAGTTTAATAAAGGAAGATGTAAACGTATTAATAGGAGTGGAGTTACATGTTAAAAAGTATGACGATGCACCTCCTTATCATTGTCATATAATCTTTAATAAAGATGTTACGGAAGAAGTGATTGATGAAATAAATGATATATTAGATTATCTGTATCCAAATAAAATTGTTACTGATGAAGATACAAAAACTCCTAACATAGAAAGTATAATAAATGCTTTTGACTCTTATGAGTTTTTACTACTACCACATGGTGGACAATCTCATAGAACTTTTAACAAATCAACTTCAAAAAGTACTAGATTTGATACTTCTATGGAGAAAAGTATTTATCATAATCATTTTGATGGATTTACATCAAGAAGTAGTATTGGTCTAGAAGGTACTAAAAAATATTTTGAGGGAATTGGTATTAGGGAATTTGTCAATTTGATTACTTGTACAGATAATTATAGGCCATGTATATATCCAAGAACTAAATCAAAAGAAGCAGAAGATTTTACTCCTACTTGGATGCTTGCACAGCCAACATTTGAAGGACTAAGAATTTCTCTTTCTGAGGAATCAAGACTATGTTACAGTGTTAACCCACCTCAAAAATGGACAAGCACGTTGGGACAAATAACTCTAAAAAATGAAAAAATAGATATCGATGTCAGTATGACACCTGGGTTAAATGTTGTTATAGGAGGTTCTTCAAGTGGAAAAACCCTATTTGTAGATAGTATAGTCAATGGAATTAATAAAAATTTTGAAGAATCAAATTACAAGGACTTTTTAGTTAAGGATATTGAAATTGAAAATCCTAGTGGTGTAAGCCCATATTATATTAGTCAGAATTTCATTATGTCCGTTATTAAAGATAGTGAAAATGATTTAAGTGAAATACCAGTTATTGACAAAGTGTTTCCTGAAGATAAAGATACATTAGATAGCATAAGGTATAGCTTGGAAAAATTAAAAAGGCTAATAAATCAATTAGTTGATAGTGCTGAAAAGTTAGAGAAACTAAGGGAAGATTTTTCACATATTAAAGAACCAAATTATTTAGTTTCAGACGAAACTATAAGAACTAATATTGTTGAAACATTAAATTCTACTCAGGAAGATAAAGATAAATTATTTATCTCTGAATCTGATTATAAAGAGTATAAAGAAACCCTTATTGACTTACAAAAGTTATTTTGTGAACATCCTATAGTTGAAAATAAAAATATGGAAATTAAAGCATTATTGAGTTCTTTGGATAATTTGATGCTTATTTCTCAAATTAATGAAATAACATCAAATAAGATAAAAAATAAAATTTCGGATTTAAATAAGAAATCTGTGGAAAAGGATAGGAAATTAGCCCAGATTAAAGAAGATAGAGATAATTTAGTAAGGTTTACTTATGATTCTATAAAATCATTAATTGATTTTTATAATTGTAAAGAAGAATTATCAAAGTTTGATGTTGAATTTCAAACGAAAGAAATTGTAGTTGCAGGTCATACTCTAAGCATTAAGAATTCTTTTAAATTAACACAAGGTCAGTTATTAGACTCAATTAATACATGCTTAGTAAAAGATTATAGAGTAGATAGTTTTAATGAATTAAAACCAGATAATTTACAAAAAAAATGTTTTTCCAAAAGTCCTAAGATTAGAAATCATGCAGAATTAGCAAATCGTGTCTATAAATCAATAAATGATACGAATAAAAAAGAATATCAAATTACTACATGTGAAGGAAAAGATTATAAATCTTTAAGCCCAGGTTGGAAATCAGCAGTTATTTTAGACTTGATTTTAGGTTATGAAAATAATTCAGCACCTATAATAATAGATCAACCTGAAGATAATCTTGCTACAGGATATATTAACGGAAATTTGATAGAGATAATAAAAAAGATTAAAGAAGATAAACAAGTTATTTTAGTATCACATAATGCTACGATCCCAATACTTGGAGATGCACAAAATATAATCATTTGCGAAAACAATGGAGAAAAAGTTATCATTAAATCTGCTATCTTGGAATCAGAGATAAGTGGCAAAAAAACATTGGATTTAATAGCTGATTTAACAGATGGTGGGAAGCCCTCAATAAAAAAACGTGTTAAAAAATATAATTTTAGGAATTATAGGGAGGAGACGAAATGAAGCTAAAATTTAAACGTGAAGATGATAATGATACTGTAAGTATATTGACGGATGAGGAGGAAGAATTGGAATTTAGTTATATTGAAATGATTAATCAAATTTATCGAGAACGTAAGATTGACGCCGCCATAATAGGGGAAAACTTTTCGGAAGAAGAACAACAATCAATAAATGACTTAGTATCTGAAATATCAGAAGGTGTTAAAAGTCTCTTTTTAGAAACGAAAACGGAAGAATTAGATGACAGCGACAATTAATAGGAGATTGCTATCAATTTCTACTAGTAATCCAGTTAATCTAGTATATAAATAACATCATTAGGGAAGGTATATAGGGCAATTAGTCTTTGATATGCAACCGGAACTGGGACTGGAACGGGTAAAATAATTTGAAAACCTACCTAAAC
>CAZTML010000223.1:0-2949 GCA_964614935.1 uncultured Clostridia bacterium
ATATAGGAATCATTAAAAACAATCCTTTAATATTTATAAGGCCATCGCTATTTTTAGCAATGTAAAATAAAACTACAAATTGGATTATAAAATATACTGGA
The DNA here is from genome assembly GCA_964614935.1 of uncultured Clostridia bacterium. Classification (GTDB taxonomy): domain Bacteria; phylum Bacillota; class Clostridia; order Tissierellales; family Sedimentibacteraceae; genus Sedimentibacter. Next base: position 102 of record CAZTML010000223.1, read on the forward strand.
AAAGAAATGCTTGCATTATTAGCCAATATCAAATATATAAACGTTAATCCCGAAATAATTCCATATAAGGATATTCTTGTTTTAAATCGACTCTCCATCTTGATCCTCCACATATTCGATGATATCCCCTGGTTGACAATCCAAGGCCTTACATATTTCATTCAAGGTCGAAAGTCTTATTGCCTTTGCCTTGTTGTTTTTTAATATGGAAAGGTTAGCAGGTGTTATATCAACTATTTCAGCTAACTCCATAAGTCCAATTTTTCTTTTAGCCATCATGACATCAAGCTGTATAATTATAGCCATAATCCACCCCCTAGACCGTTAAATCATTTTCATCTTTATAATAAATAGATTGCTTGAACAAGTCCTTTAAAGTTAAACACAACAAACATCCGACTATAAATATAATCACTATGACAATAGTAGATATTGTAGGCATCACAATCATTTTTACAAGATAGATGAATGAAATAAACAAACAAGCCAGGGCTATTTTTCTAAGACATGAAACATTGGCATGAATAAAAGGATTTCCATCCATTAATGTTTTAAATATTACCTTAAGCTGCCATAAAATATAGACGCATGATAGGCCGGAAGTCATTAATGTCGCTTTTATAAATAGTGCATTTGATTTAACTATTTCATAATAGCTAAAGAGCCATGTTGATGAAAACGGAATCAAGATACAAGACAGAATTGCCAGGTAAAACAAAATATCAATAGAAATTTTGGTTATATAATGAACAAGACTTTTATGATACATACAAATCCTCCACAGAATTATTATTGTATCTAAATTATAACAGATATTTTCCTCATGTCAATAAATATTTGCCGTTTATCGATAAATATTTATTGATATACTTGGATAGGATTTTCTAGACATAACAAAACCCTTACAATCAAATATTGGCTGCAAGGGTTAAATAATGCAAGATTTATTATTCATTAATTCTTTCGATTATAAAGGTAAGCTGCAAAAACTGATGTTATGGGAATTGCAAACAGTATTCCCATACTGCCTATAATTGCTTGAATAATTTCAAAAACGATCATTTCTAAATTAAACAATAAAAGAATATCTTTGTAATTTACCATTAATAAAATCACTACTGATAAAGAACTTCCAATATAGGCTAAAATCAGTGTGTTGGTCATAGTTCCTATTGCATCCTGTCCAATATTTAGTCCCGATTTAAGCATGGTTTTAAAATTTTTTGTATCCATATTTTCAGCCAATTCATGCATGGCTGAAGCAATTGACATTGATACATCCATTACGGCACCTAATGAACCTATTACAATTCCTGCCCATAAAATTGCCTTTAAATCTATTGATAAGTCGGAGTTCACCATTAATAATAACATTGAATCATCATCTATTAAACCGGTTAAATGCAACATATCGCTTATAATGTATGCTAGGAGGCCGGCAATAAGCAATCCACCTAAATTTCCTACAATTGAACACAAGGTTTTTTTATTCCATCCGCTAATTAGTAACAAGCTCATAAAGATTATAAATATACTTATAATAATTGAGGACATATAAATGTTATTGCCTCTTAAAATAGAAGGAACAAATACCATGAATATTGATAGACATGTAAAAATAAGTGATATAATTGTGTTGATTCCTTTTTTTCCTCCAAAAATCACTATAAGAACAAAAAAAGCAATTAATAGTCCCCATAGGACACCACCTCTATCGTATTCCAGAAATGTCCATTCTTCACCTAACCCGGTTCTTGATATAAGTGAAGATACTACTATTTTATCACCATTCTCCACAAATTTAGGATTAATAGCCACATATTCATCAATATACTGATAAGCTTCGATAAGAGTTCCTTTAAGTTCATCATTAGTAATTTCAGCTTTAAAGAAAATAGTTGTGGTAGAAAAACTTTCATCGTATTTTTCACTAACTGTATTCTCTACAGACAAGACCCTTGCCTTATATGATTTAATGTGTTCCATTTCATTTGATTCAGCTTTATTCATACTATATCCTACAGTTATAAATAAAATTGAAAATAATATTGTCAATATATAAATAATAATATTATAAGATTTGTTTTTCATAAATACCTCTTAGATTAAACTATCCTATTTTACTGATTTATTTTTGTCAGGTTATATACTAACCATAATCCGATTCACCCTACAATAACTATAAATCAAAAAGAACCCTCTTCGATTTTTACTTGCTGGTTTCTATCTAGTATTTTTTTAATGAATGTTTTTCTATGTATTTCTATAGGACCATGTTCAAGCAAAGCTTGGATGTGATCTTTGGTTCCATATCCTTTATTTTTGTCTAATTTGTACTCAGGATATAAGTTATGTAATTCTTCCATTTGGCGGTCACGAGTTACTTTTGCAATTATTGATGCTGCTGCAATTCCATGACAGTTTGCATCTCCTTGTATAATGCTTAATTGGGGTATGTCTATATTAAGTTTTTCAGCATCTACTAGAACATAGTCAGGAACAATTTTGTTGCCTTCTTTGTCTTTTATATTTTCAATGGCTTGAACCATTGCAAATTTCGTTGCGTTTTTTATATTATATTCATCAACTTTCTTACAGTCTAATTCTCCTATTCCATATGCAAAAGCTGAATCTCTTATTATTTCATACAATTCATCTCTCTTTTTTGCAGTAAGTTTTTTGGAGTCGTTGACACCATCTATCAATAAACCTTTGGGCATTATAATTGCACAGGTAACAACACTGCCTGCAAGACAGCCTCTTCCAACTTCATCTATGCATGCTATGTAATTAAATCCCTTGTCCCAAAGTTCTTGTTCAATTTTAAGCATAATTTTTTCTCCTTAAA
>CAZTML010000224.1:0-2940 GCA_964614935.1 uncultured Clostridia bacterium
AATTGACTTATTGCCTAATAAACATTAATATTAATCTATATCTTTTACATATTGGAGGAAATTATGAGTAAAAACAAAGAAATACTTATTATTGAAAATCCTGAAAGAATTGATGCCTTAGTTAACAAGAAAAGAAGCCTGCCATCCGATTATATTCCAGGAGATTTAGTTGTAGTGAACACTTTACATAAGGTACATAACGATGAAGCTAAAATGCTTAGAAAGGAAGCCGCTGATGCATTAGAAGAATTATTTAATGATGCTAAAACACATGGCTATGAATTTTGGGCAACTTCCGGTTACAGATCTTATGATAGACAAGTTTCTATATTTACCAACTATTCTAAAGAACATGGCGAAGAACAAGCTAACAGATTCAGTGCAAGACCAGGACAAAGCGAACACCAAACAGGCCTTACAATGGATGTTTCACTTGCATCTCTAGATTATAAATTAACCGAAGATTTAGGAGAAACGGTCGAAGGAAAATGGCTTGCAGACAATGGTCATAAACACGGATTCATAATTAGATATCAAAAGGGAACAGAGCCTATAACTGGCTATAAATATGAGCCTTGGCACATAAGATACCTGGGAAAAGACCTAGCAACAAAAGTTTTTGAAAGCAAATTAACATATGATGAATATTGTGAAAAAGAGAATATGATATAAAATTTCATGACAATAAAAAGTAACCTTGAAGTTATTAGGTTACTTTTTCATAATATATGTCTTATTCTATTTTTTTTGATTTGTTCAAAAAACCTAGCTTTGTTTCTGATACCAATATGCCTATAAATATTACTACAGTTCCAATAAACATAGTCACTGTGAATATATCGCCTAAGAATATAACTGATAAAAGTGTACCGAAAACTGCCTCAAGGCTTAATATTATGGATGTCTTCATTTCTGACACATATATCTGACCTACTATCTGCAATCCATATGCAATAATTGTACAAAACACTGTCAAGTACAATATTCCAAGCACACCTGCCATGGGAAATTCAGTTGGAAAGGGTTCCATGATCAAAGATACTATAAGACCAATTACACCTGCTACTATGGACTGTAAAAAGGTTAATATTATAGGGTCCATTTTTTTAACCAAGTAGCCTATGGTGGCTATATGTAAGGCATAAAGAAAAGAAGAAAATACGGTAATTAAATCTCCCTTATTAAAGCCTCCTGGCCCGGTGGCTGTAAGTAAGTAAATTCCCACTACGGTAAGTAGAGCAGCAACAATATTGTAAATATCAGGTCTTTTCTTATAAGCAATCCAATAGAGAAAAGGAACTACAATTACATACAAGGCTGCTAAAAATGATTGTTTGGAAGGTTCTGTATATTGAAGACCTATAACTTGAGTTAAATATGCTGTGTAAAATATAAGGCCTAATACCGCACCACCTAGAAATTGTTTTTTTGTTATTGTTAGTATTTTTTTATTAATAATAATTCCAAGTATAATTCCTCCTAACAAGTATCTTACCATAGTTATAAATATAGGTGAAAAATACTGAAGAGCTACCTTACTTATGGGAAATGAGCTTCCCCAAAGTATCGCTGCAATAAATAATCCAATTTGGCCTAATGTTTCAGCCCTCTTACCTTCCAATAATTCGTTTTTCATAAAGCCTCCTAAATTATTATTTTGTTCCCATTATTCTTATATTTCAATACAATACCTTTTTATAATTATATCTGTATTTAATGCTTAGTTCAAGAGTTGGAAGATATATTTATTTAGGATTACCATGCGCGAATATGTAATTCAAAATCCCATGAAAAAGACACCAACCCTTAAGTTGATGTCTTTAAGGAAGGAAATTTATATGAAAATTCTTATAATATCGATTTTATTTATTCCATTCTACCTTTTAAAGCAAAGAATTGATCAAATACCATCCTGCTTACCTTTGCACCATAAGTTGTTGCTTCATGTCCAGCATAATAAAGAGGATCGTGGAATTCCTTATTAAACATTACAATTATATACTCTCCGTAAGGGGTATATACAATCCCACCATCATTTCTACAAGCATTCATGCTACCGCTTTTAGAAGCAACAGAAACTTGGTCTTCTTCACTTAATAAGTCATCATCACCTGATAAATAAAATTGCGGAAAGTCCTTAGTAATCATACTGTTGTAATGTTGTTTTTTAAATATTTCAAGCATTTGTTCACAAGCTTCCTTGCTGATAATCGTACCATCATGAATCATTGTAAATGCTTTGCCATAATCTCTAGGTGTGGAAGTTCCCAATAATTTATATTTTTCAAAATCTATTTTATTATGTAGTACCGTATCATTAAAACCCCACTTTTCTATAGTTGAATTAATGTGGTCTATGCCAAGATAATCAATCATTACATTAGTTGCAACGTTATCACTTACAATAATCATAAGGGTTGCAAAGTTTTTAGCTGTCATTGTCACCCCAAAATCCAATGCCTTTAGTACTCCGCTACCTTCAATTTCATTATCTTCTGTGTAAACAAGCATATCATCCAAACTCTTTGTACCATTGTGAACTTGTTGAAATAAATCAATTAAAATAAATGTTTTTATTGCACTTGCTGTCTCAAACTTTTCATCTGCATCGATCTCAACAATATTTCCTTTGAAATCATCTATGTAGACGCTCATTTTTCCGTTGTAACTTGTTAGTTCAGCTTTAATTCTTGATGCCAATGACAATTTGTCCATAGTTTTTTCCCCTTTATTTAAATTTGATATCATTTTCATTATTCATTATATCAAACTTTATTCAATAAAGCTAAACATTTTTTACTAAATAACCCATAAATATTGATTTGATTTTAATATTGCATAATCCAAATTGCTAATTAAAAATTAATAAAATATAGATTATATCATAAAGCAAGAGGATCAAACCTCTTGCTTATTCATCGCTAATGTATAATTTTATTA
>CAZTML010000225.1:0-2916 GCA_964614935.1 uncultured Clostridia bacterium
TAAGTATTATTGCCAACAACATTTTTTTCAATCAAAAAATGATTTTTTGAAATTGATGCAATTTGTGGAGAGTGAGTAACACATATTACCTGATTTTTTGTAGCTATATAACCCATTTTTACACCGGACATTTGTGCAGTTTTACCGCTTATTCCTGTGTCAATTTCATCAAAAACCATAGTTTGACCCACTTCGCTTTTAATTTTCTTAAAAGCTAACATAATTCTTGATGCCTCCCCTCCAGAAACAATCTTTTGAACAGAATTCAAGTCGCTTCCCACATTAGTCGAAATTAAAAATTCAACATTGTCTATTCCATCAGAAGTAAGATCCTTTTTCTCAATATTGACTTTAAACTTTATGTTTTTCATATTTAAATCATGTAATTCAACTAATATTTGCTTTTCAAGAAGCTCCGCAGCCTTTTTTCTTTGTTTTGATATTCTTTCAGCATTTTCATTAAGTTCTTTAAGGAGTTTATTTTTTTCATGTATTAATGAATTTAACTTCGAATCTGCCTCCATAAGCAAATTTAATTCTTCAAAAGAAGCATTCCTGTATTCAATAATTTTTTCAAGAGTAAAACCGTATTTTCTTTTTAAACGATTTATAAAGGACATTCTATTTTCAATATTATTAAGTTCCTTTTCATCTAAATCCAAAGAATCAGAATAATCCCTTAAATCATATCCTAATAACTTTAATTCTTCTAACTGGATATCAAGCCTTGAAAGAAAATCTTCAAGCTTTTCATCATAGCCTTGTATTTTATTAAGAAGGCTGTATACATTATTTAAGCTATCGCTATTAATAATTTTTATTGCTTCATAAAGGTATTTCTTTATTTCCTGCGTATTTGAAAGCTTTTTAATTTTCTTTAAAAGTTGGTCTTCTTCATTTTCTTTTAAGTCTGCAGTATCAATTTCATCGATTTCATATTTAAGCTGTTCTATCTTATTGTCTTTGTTTACTAACTTCCCTTTAAGCACTTCTATTTGGCTGCATAATTTATTATAATTTATGAATAAATTATTATAGTCCCTAAAAATTGGGGTTATTTCGTTTTGAATAAGACTATCGAGCATCTTAATATGATTCTCTTTTTTAAATAGGCTTTCATGACCGAATTGCCCGTAAATATCAATTAAAAAGCTAGCAAGAGCTTTAATCGTACTTACAGGCACCGTTCTTCCGTTAACCTTATTTATACTTTTACCATTGTCCAAAAGTTCCCTAGATATTATTAAAAAATCCTCTGGACTGACTTCAATGTTCAAGTCTTCTAGCAACGGGCAAAGGTTGTCATTGCCATCGATATTAAAGATTCCTTCTACTAATGCAGAGCTTTTTCCTTTTCTAATTAAATCTTTTGAAGCTCTTTCACCTAAAATAAGTTGAATTGCATCAATTAATATTGATTTTCCTGAACCGGTTTCACCGGTAAAAACATTAAAACCTGGGTCAAAATCAATAGATACATTTTCAAACACTGCAAAATTGCTTATATTTAAACTAAGCAGCATATTATCACCATTATCTTATATTCTTTTTAAATTCCTGCAAAACATAATCTATACTTTCTAAGTTTCTAATAGCTACAAATACATTATCATCTCCCGCTATTGTTCCCACAATATCATCGATTCCCATGTAATCGATAGCTGATGCACATATTTGAGCTGCTCCAGGAATAGTTTTAATAACAACAATGTTCATAGCATTGTCAATTGAAACAACGGAATTTTCGAATATTTTAGTCAATCTGTCAGTAATGCCTTCTTGACTTTGGCTTATAGTAGCATACTTGTACTTGCCGTTTTTTGACATTACCTTGACTAGTCTCAATTCTTTAATGTCCCTTGAAATTGTTGCTTGAGTTACATCGATGCCCAAAGCTTTAAGTCCCTCAGCTAACTCCTCCTGAGTTTCAATCTCACTCTTAGAAATTAACTCTAAAATCTTTGTTTGTCTAGTATACTTCTTCATTTGTCACCTCTTAGTTTTTTTATAATATTTCAAAGGCCTTTTTAATTAAGTCCTTGAAATTAAATTTATTTGTAGTCCCTCTCTTCAAATGAGCAAGATATTCAATATTTCCATCTGTTCCTTTTATAGGGGAATAATCCATATTAATTAAATTTAAATTCATTTCCATACAATAATCATTAAAATTATTGAGAACTTCCAAATGAACTTTTTTGTCTTTTACAATGCCTTTTTTTCCTATCTTATCTTTACCCGCTTCAAATTGTGGTTTAATCAAAATGACAATATCAGTATCATTATGACTTATTTCGACAATTTTAGGTAAAATATATTTGGTGGAAATAAAGGAGACATCGACAGTTACTATATCTATAGAATCAGTAATTATTGATGTATCCATGTGTCTGAAATTTGTATTTTCTATATTAATAACTCGGGAATCATTTCTTAAAGAATCATGAAGCTGGTTAGACCCTACATCAATGGCATATACCTTTTTAGCTCCATGTTTTAATAGATAGTCAGTAAATCCCCCTGTAGAAGCGCCAATATCCGCTGCTGATTTGTTCCCAATATTTATATTAAATATTTCTATAGCTTTTTCAATTTTAATATACCCCCTGCTCACATAATAAAGCTCTTGGGTAATTTCAATTTTAGCATTATCAAAAAACTTGTATGATGGTTTTGTTATTAATTTGTCATCTACATAGACGACATTGTTTAAAATAAGTTGTTTTGCCCTTTCGCGGCTACTTGCATAACCCTTGTCGTGCAAATATACATCGAGTCTATAATCTTTCATCTCATACCTTGTAATACATAAATATTCTCTCAAAAAAATAAATATTGGATAATTCAATAAAATTATAGCATAAGAATTCCCTTATATCAATTAGTATTTTTTATAATTATAAATTCCTATAATAT
>CAZTML010000226.1:0-2904 GCA_964614935.1 uncultured Clostridia bacterium
GGAAGTACTGCATAAATTCCGCTTTCAAATAATATTGCTTTTCCCTTAATGTCAACCTGGTCGATTTCTTTTCTTACTGCTGTAATTTCTTCGATTACAAGTGGAGTTAGTGATAATGAAACCATTGTTGCTATTTTATCTCCAACTTTTAGATCTGTTTTTCCTTCCAATGCTGGTCCTATTTGTTCAATAGTACCAATAAGAATTCCACCTGATCCTGTTACAGGGTTTTGATGCTTTCCTCTTTCATTTACTATACCCTTCATAATTTCTTTAATTTTTTCTTCGTTACCCTCAGCCTGATCTCTTATTTGTGTGAAACTTGCTGAGTCAATGTTTAAGGTTTGTACATCAATTAGTATTTCATTGTCGTAAATTTCAGGTGTATTGTCAACCTTCAATGCCGGTTGTGGTAATACTCCCTTTGGTTCAATAACTCTGTGTGTACCATATGGGTTTCCTTTTTTAATCATAGTGCCTCCTATAATTTTTAATGGGTATTAATGGGTTTGGGTTGAATATTGGGTATATTCAATTATATATTTAGCAAAATCCATGCCAATTATCCAAAAATATTAAAATAGCTAAATTTCAACAGTTATTTATTAATACTAACTAAAACAATTATTCAAGTGCCGAAATTTCAGCTTTTTGTTGTTGAATACTAAATAAGAATTTGATATAATTAATTAAAATGATGACGAATTTTTGATTTGACTAATCGTATTTAAATCATATAATATAATGAATAAAAAAATGCAGGAAGGGGACACAAAAAAAGGTCCCTATAAGGGGTATAATATGGATAACAGACCAATTGGAATCTTTGATTCTGGAGTTGGAGGATTGACAGTAATGAGGGAAGTAATGGAACAACTTCCTTATGAAAATATAATATATTTAGGAGATACAGCAAGGATACCCTATGGATCTAAATCAGACCAAACAATAAAAAAATATGCACATCAATGCTCTACATTTTTAAAAAATAAGGATGTTAAAACGATCGTAATTGCATGTAACACTGCATCTTCCATAGCCCTTGACCACATAAGCAATGGCTTTGACATTCCAGTTATTGGAGTTATAGATCCGGGAGCAAGAAGTGCTGCTAAGGTTACCGAAAAGGGTAGAATAGGAGTAATAGGCACAATAGCCACCATTAACAGCTACGCCTATCAAGGAAAAATAATGGAGTATCGCCAGGATGCAGAGGTAATCGGCATACCCTGCCCTATGTTTGTTCCTATTGTTGAAGAGGGCTGGGAATATTCACTTATTGCAGAGCTTACTGCAGAAAAATACCTGACAGAACTAATAGAACACGATGTTGATGCATTAATTTTAGGCTGTACCCATTACCCAATACTAAGGTATACTATAAAAAAAGTAGTAGGTCCTAATGTAAAGTTGGTAAATCCAGCATTTGAAACAGCTAAAGATTTAAAAAAACTATTAAATGAAAATAATCTTCTCAATGAAAATTATAAAAAACCAAGATACGAATATTATGCAACTGACGCACCAGAGCGTTTAAGAAGAATAGGGGGTAATTTCTTAAAAAAAGAAATTGATAATCTATATGAAATTGTAATAGATAACCTTTAAAGGGGATGTGAAATGGAAAATTTGAAACTAAGAATATCTACTATACAAACAATTGATGAAGCCGGTAACGAAGACCTTATTGAAATTCTAACAGAAGCAACATTAGAAAAATTTGATGACTGTTTCATAATAAATTATGATGAAAGTGAAATAACTGAGCAAAAAGGAAGCCGTACCAGATTAAAAATATATAAAGACAATATGTTAATGACTAAAGTTGGCCTTTATTCTTCTAAAATGGAATTCCAGAAGGGTAAAAAATACAGCAACCTATATTCTACTCCCTACGGTAGTTTTGATTTAGACTATGAAACTGTAGTTTTCGAATATAACTTAGATGAAAAAGGAAGAGGTAATGTATATGTTGAATATAAAATTACTTTTGCTGATACTGATGAATCATACAACAAATTAAATATTGATATATTTTAGCCAATCATTTCAGAAAAAGTTCTAAACACGAACATTGGTGCCAATTACTCGGCATAGCATGCTTAATTTTAAGCACAAGAAAAGGAGACTTATGGAGATAAAATATTTTGATACTTTAATACAAGCAATAGAACTAATCAATGATGGAATTCACATAGTTGATTCTAGCGGAAAGGTTGTATATTACAATCATGCAGCAAAACAACTTGATGAAATTGACACAGAAAAAACAATAGGTAGACATATACTTGAAGTATACCCTTCTCTTACTTTTGAAACTAGTACCATTATGAAAGTATTGAAGTCTGGTAAGCCCCTTTATAATGCTGAACAAAATTTTGTCAATTATAAGGGTGATAAAATTTCTACATTGAACTCTACACTGCCTATTTTTTATAACAACAAAGTCATAGGTGCTTTAGAAGTTTCTCGAAACATGACAAAGGTAAGAGAATTATCAGAAAGAATAGTGAACCTACAGAAAGAATTGTATGATGTTAATAAGGGAGTAGAAAAAACGTCGTCTCAACCCTTAGCTAAATTCAATTTTTTAGATATTATAGGTCAAAACAAGGAAATACTAAAACTAAAATCTATGGGGCTTAAGGCTGCAATGTCTAATTCTCCTGTAATGTTAGCGGGAAGCACAGGTACCGGTAAAGAGTTGTTTGTACAATCTATTCATAATGCCAGTGAAAGGAAATATAAACCCTTTATTGCTCAAAACTGTGCCGCATTACCTGAAAATCTACTTGAAAGTATTTTGTTCGGATCTGTAAAAGGGTCTTTTACGGGAGCAGAAAATAGACCAGGCTTATTTGAGTTAGCAGATGGAGGAACCTTATTTTTAGATGAGATAAATTC
>CAZTML010000227.1:0-2900 GCA_964614935.1 uncultured Clostridia bacterium
GTTTATCAGTGTTCCATCAGGATTAGCAGTAACACTCCAGCCATCCTTGTATTCAGGATAGGTGCATGTCAATGAACCGTCAATATCAATTTTAACAGATATATCAGTTTGGACTGTTGGGTATAAGTATATAACCGGCTTTGCATAATCACCTAAAAATCTATATTCAAAATATTGTGTATTTGCATTGTACGAGCCTAAGAAGAAGGAGTCTACCAAATAAGCAATATTATAGCTTAACATGCGGTCGGTTAATGGCAGCTTATATGACTTACTATGTGCTTCAGTATGAGACAGCCAATCACTATACAAATTAAATGAAGTTTCCTTCATATCCTCACAAAAATCCTGTTTAACTTTACCAACAATTTCCCATTTTCCATGCACTGTTTCATAATTACCCCAGCTGTACAATGTCATGTCACCAAGTTCACCTAATGTAACCGGCTCCTCTTCAAATATCATTGTCTCTCCAAAGTAACGATAATTTTCATCAGCATCTGCACCAAACACTTCTTGAAATTCTAATTCATTTCCATTTAGTGTGAAGAGATAATCTGTATCAGAGGTAGTTTTTGTATCTCTCTTTTTATAGGACATGTTAAACCATGCCTTACTTCCATCTTCTAAAGTATTCAACCCTAAAATATTACCCAATTCATATACAAGAGTATGATAATTGTAAAGTGTATCAATATAAATGAGATTATCATTTTCAATCCGGTAAATATCTACATCTGCAACTTCATTATCTACAGTTCCAAATGTTACGTTTTCATCGCTTGCATGCTTGGTCACAAGGACTTCAGGGGTTTTATCAAAATCTAAATCCAGCAAAGTTATACCTAATGTTATATCCGTATTTATAATATCCATATTTGACATGAGGGTATTGTAAACTTGGAGCATTTCAGGATCCTTGTTTTCTGCATTGTCAAATAAAAACGTCCTTGTTAGTATTCTTTCTGTATCTTCAGTAATTAATTTATAATCTTTTATAGTAGCTGTAGAATTATAACCTGAATTAATTCCATAGGTGCAGTTAATATTGTCAAAGGTAATTTGTGCGTAGGCATAATCTAAATTTAGAGCCTCAATATTTCCTATAAAGTTTTTGTCAAAATCTGAAATCTTAAAACTTAATGTATCAGATTTTATATTAAGACCATTTATCGTAAACTCGCCTAAAGAAGAATCGGAATGGAAAAGAGGTAATCCATGCATATATGCCGGGTCAATAATAACATCAAAAATATAGTTTGAATTCTTACGTACAAAGCCATTTAAAGTTATGTCCTCAGCAGAATAGCCGTAAATTATATCCTTGACCTTGATTTGTGTATCATCATGAAAGTCATCAAAAACAACAATCATATCTGACTTTGCTAAGTTATAAGGACTTTGAAAATTGTCAAAATTCGTAAATTTCATTTCCCATAAATTCGTATTTACTGAATTATTATATCCGTCATCAAACCCTTCAGCATACAATGCCTGACTGGAATTACGTACTGTTTGATAATTATTATCTATAAAAATTGCTTCTGTATCAGATATAATCTTTGCTGAAGATAAATAATCATCAATTAATATTCTATCTCCGTCCTTTTCGCTTAACTTAATTTTTCCTAATTGTTCAGGAGTAAAGTCTTTAAGAGAAGAAATTTGTATTTCTTCTGGTGTTTCTTCTGGTGTTTCTTCTGATTTTTCTAAAACATCCCCATTTATTACTTCATTATTTATCTGGTTATTGCCACAAGCGGTTAATATAATTAAAAAACTAAATATAACAAATATTTTTCTCATATCCAAATACCCCACTCTTTGGTGCAATAGAATTCCTCCGACACCCTTATAAATTTTTATTAAACTAATATTATTATACCATTTATTTACAATTTCGCAATAAGAAATTATAAGATTCTTCGGGCTAAAGCCCTTAGATGATTTATGGTCTTAAGTGAATATGGACCATATCGCATAAATAAAAATTATAATTTGTAAATGAAGTTGTTTGGAACAAATTTCATATATGCATCGTCAAATAATAGGCAATAGTGAATGTTTTGTAACAAACAAATAATATATATAAATGGACAGATTTAGATTAGCAGTATAAAATATAAGTTTATCAAAGTGGGGTAAATAACAATGAAAAAATATTTAATTATAATATTTGCTGTATCTATTCTTCTAAGCTCATGTAATCAGCAAGTAGATAATAATGACATTTCTTCTGAACTACCTGAATATGCAGGAGAAGATTCAGAAAAAGCAGAAGAAAATTTTTCAAAGCTGCATGAATTAGCTTTAATGTATGAAAAATATGCTTGGGGGTATGCATTAGATGAATATGCTCCTATTTTATACGCAACAGGTCTTTTAGTAGATTTAAATAAACAAGATGAATTTTTAGATGAATATGCAATTACAATTCCATACGAAAATGCAAAAGAGATTTCATCCTTATTTATGAGCTCTGAAATAAGTGAAGATAGATATTCCGGCACTCATTCCTATCCCATTGCAAAATATCCGGATATTAACCTTGAACCTTTTGAAATTAATAGTTCAGAGGAACAAATAAGCATTTTGTATGGAAGATTTGTTAAGGATGAGCAAGGAGACAAACATTGGCTTTATCCGGTCAAATATACTGCTGTTCCTTATATATTGGCTGAAAATGATATCCCCTCTATACTATCTGATGTTATTAAAGCCGGAGAGCAGATGTACAGAATTATTAGTGTTGAAAATATCTATGATATAGAAGCTGCAAAAAATATATACGCCCATAATGGTTATGGTGAATTATTTGCAGAAAAATCATACGATTTAGCAAGCTCTGAGGATCTTGTTGCCATGTCAAAACGTGTGAATAGTCGTTTATATAGCGAAAT
>CAZTML010000228.1:0-2898 GCA_964614935.1 uncultured Clostridia bacterium
ATATTAATAGACGTAGAAAGACAACAATGAAAACATTATCACATCTAATGTTGAAATTGCAATATTTTTCGTTGACATTGCATTACAAATTGTACTATAATATTATAAATTGAGCGCAGTGTAAAATTGTGCTTTCTAAATTTAATTAAATTTAGTTGTTATAAGAGCTGAAAGGTTGTGAGTGAATGAAAGGTTTAGGGGTATCACCAGGCATAGGGATAGGCAAAGCTTTTATAATTGACAAAAGAGAAGTTGACATAGAGAAAAGTTATGTAGAGAATATTGAAAAAGAATTAGACAGGCTCAAGTCTGCTTTTGAACTAGCAAAAAATCAACTTAATGATTTATATATTTCAACTATTGACGAGTTAGGTGAAAAAGAAGCACAAATATTCAAATCCCATGAAATGATGTTAGAAGATAACACATTTATTTTGGATGTTGAAATTAAAATAAAAGAAGAAAAAGTTAATGCTGAATATGCATTAAACAAAACATCAAATACTTACATTAAAATGTTTGAAAATATCAAAGATGAGTATATGAGAGAAAGAGCTGATGACATTAGGGATGTAATGAACAGGGTATTGAGGATACTAATGGGTATCAAGGGTTTTGATTTTTCAAAACTAGATAGGGACTCAATTGTAGTAGCCAAGGACTTAACTCCATCAGATACGGCTCAAATTGACAGATCAAAGGTAGCGGCTATGATTACTGAAGTGGGAGGAAAGACATCTCACGCAGCAATAATTGCAAGAATAATGGGTATACCTACAGTAGTAGGCTTAGACAATATAACCGATAAGATAAAAGATGGTGACATTGTCATCTGTGATGGCAAAACAGGCAAAGTTTTGATTAATCCCAATGAAAAACAGTTGTTTTACTACAACAGAAAAAAGAACATAGAAGATGAAATAAATAATGAATTGAGAAATCAGATTGGCTTACCTTCAGAAACTTTGGATGGTTTTAAAGTTTCCTTAGCAGCAAATATAGGGACACCAAATGATGTAGATGCTGTATTGGAAAATGATGCTGAAGGAATCGGTCTTTTTAGGAGTGAGTTCATATTTATGAACCGAGCACACCAGCCTACAGAAGATGAGCAATTTGAAGAGTACAAAGAAGTACTTGTAAAAATGGGAGATAAGCCAGTTATAATTAGAACCTTGGACATTGGCGGGGACAAGAACGTTCCTTACATTGACATTCCAAAAGAAATGAATCCCTTTCTAGGTTATAGGGCTATTAGATTGTGTCTTGGTAATGTAGATGTCTTTAAAACACAGCTAAGGGCAATATTAAGAGCCAGCGTCTACGGTAATGTAAAAATCATGTTCCCAATGATTTCTACAATGAAGGAACTAAAAGATTCAAAGAAAATATTACAGCAGGCTAAAGACCAATTAACAAAAGAAGGCATACCCTTTAAGGATGATATAGAAATAGGCATTATGATTGAAATTCCATCTGCTGCCATCATATCGGACCTTTTAGCCAGAGAGGTAGACTTTTTCAGTATAGGAACAAATGATTTAATTCAATATACAATGGCAGTTGACAGGATGAATTCTAAGTTATCTCATCTATACAGCCAATACCATCCTGCACTTTTAAGATTAATAAAAGGTATAATTGACAATGCACATGAAGCAGGCATTTGGGTTGGCATGTGTGGAGAAGCAGCGGGAGATCCCAAACTCATACCTGTATTTGTAGGAATGGGACTAGATGAATTCAGTATGAATTCGCCTTCTATATTAAGGTCAAGATATATAGTGAGAAATTTAAACAAGAAAGATATGGAGGCAATAGCAAGAAACACCTTAAACATGGAAAATGCACGTGAGGTAGAAGAGTATCTAAGCTGTATATTTGATGGAAATGAAAACTGCTTAAAAGGATGCAGAAACAGGAGAGAACAAGAATGAGCAAAAAAGTATCAATAGTATTTCATAGTGTCTGCGGAAACAACTATCTAATGGCAAAGGAATTTTATAAGGAATTTAAAACACACAATGCAGATGTAAACATATTAAATGTTGTAGACCCTAATCTAGAAGAAATAGCCAAACAGTTTGCAATTGCTGGTCAATATAAAAACGACATATTAAATATAGAAGAAGCAAAGGTTGAAAAACTTTTTGACAGTGATATAATAATTTTTGGTTCACCTACTTACTTCGGTAATGTTTCAGGAGCCATGAAATCATTCATGGATGAATTTTCTCCTTCTTGGCCGGAGGGAAGGTTCTGGGGCAAAAAGACTTTTGCCTTTACAACAGCTGGAACTACTGAAGGGGGAGGGGACTTATGCTTAGCTGCAATAAATATTTTTGCACACCATATGGGCATGCTTCCCGTACCTGTTCCCGGAGACCTTGTAGCAGGTCAAAGTTTCCCCGCATACGGTTTAATTCACTATGTAGGAGATTATGGAAATTTAAGACCAAGCGGTAATACAATAACTGCAATAAAAGAAATGACCGCTAAGTTGATGAAGATATAAAACCTAAACGACGAAGACATGGTCTGAGTCGTTTATATTTTTTGTAAATACGTTCATAAACCATAAGCGAAACTTATGTCATTGCTATGAATAAGCTGCGAAGCAGCGTGTCATTCTGAACCGTAGGTGAAGAATCCCAGAATTTAAAGATATGAGATCCTTCGTTACACTCAGGATGTCGGATAATATTCGTTTACCGTGGTGTGGCTAACACGCGATAATTCTGAGCCAAAGGCGAAGAATCTCATCTTATAAAAAAGGAGTACAAATGAAAAAAAACGATATAATTGAAGTAACCATAAACGACTTTCAATTCCCAAACATAGGAATTACAAATTATGAAAACAAAAAAATAAAAATAAAAAATACCCTTCCCGGCCAAA
>CAZTML010000229.1:0-2893 GCA_964614935.1 uncultured Clostridia bacterium
AAGTATGCTCTGGAATTTAAAATTATTGGCTGATATAATAAAAAGTAATATATCCTAGGGAGGTGAATTGTTTGGAATTGAAAACGTTTTTTGACTTTTGTTCTGGTATCGGAGGAGGAAGACTGGGGTTAGAAAATTGTGGCCTTGAATGTGTAGGATCATCTGATACTAGTAGGCTTGCAAATATTACTTATGATCTTTTGTTTCCAAACAAAAATGATAAAAATTATGGTGATTTAAAAAAATTCGATCCTAAAGTATCACCTAAATTTGACCTGCTAATAGCTGGTTTCCCATGTCAAAGTTTTTCAGTTATAGGAAGACAAGCAGGAACTAAAGATCCTAGAGGTCAAATTATTTATTACCTAATGAATATTTTGGAAAAAGCTGAGCCTCTGGTATTCATTTTAGAAAATGTAAAAGGTCTTATAAGTCACGATGGTGGTAAAACATTTAAAGAAATAATAGTGTCATTATCAGAAATTGGATATTCAGTATTTTATAAGATTCTCAATAGCATTGACTATGGTGTACCACATATGAGACAAAGGGTTTTTATAGTTGGTTTTCGTAAAGACTTGAATATTGGTTCTCAAGATTTTTCTTGGCCTGTCCCTAAGGCAAGAGTAAATATATCAGATTTCTTATTTCCTGAGGATAATGAGATGAGTCCTGATGATAAAAGATGGTTCTATTACAAGTATCTTAATAACGAAAAAAATAAAGGAAAATTTGATATCAATAATATTTTAAACCAGGATAATTTAATTGTAGACACAAGAATGTCAGATTTAAGACTCTATGTTAATAGAATGCCAACTTTAAGGGCACATAGAGATGGGATTTACTATGTTAAAAATAAAAAGGTGTATTATTTGACAGGTGCGGAGGCATTATTATTTCAAGGATTTAACCACGAACATGTATCCCGTGTTAAAAATAAAGTAACAAATAGGCATTTACTGATGCAAGCAGGTAATGCAATGACAGCAAATGTTGTTGAAGAAATAGGAAGGTCCATATTAAAAACACTCTCAGGAGGTAAATAGTAAATGGAAAATTGGAGAAAATTTGAATTGGAATGCGTGGACTATTTAAATAAAACCTACGGAAATTACTTCAGTCACTTAGGATTCAGTGACTCGACCACAAGTGATATAGAATACAAAAAGGATGAAAAGTCTTTTTGTATTGAAGCAAAGATGCCCTCAGCACAAAGTGGACAATTTGTTTTATTACCTGATTCTGATAAAAAGGAGTTTGTATTCTCACCAAGAAATAAAAGCAAAATTGATGAAAATGTTGAGTTTATTATAGATCACATGAACAAAAACTTTTCTAAATATGAAAATGCTGGAACTAGGGGAGAGGAAATATATCTTTCACAAGATCTTTTTAGCAATTGGATTATTAGTAATTATAAGAATCAAGGTGTAGAATTTTTTATAACAAAAGGGGAAGACTTCATAATATTCCCTATTGAACAGTATAGCCAATACTTTAAAATAAATTGTAATTTTAGAGTTAAAAAAAGTGGATCAAGCAATGTTCCTAAAAGTCGCCAAAATGATGTTCTCAATCAATTGAGTAACATGAATATAGAATTTGTTCTGTTAGATAACTTCATGATTAAATCAACTCAGTCAATTGATAACATAAGATTTTCTATAGCAGACTCTGATTATATGATTAGAAAATATGATGGTGATACTTACAGAATTAGAAAGCTATCAAATACAAATAACCCCAATGTTATTTTTAGTATTAAATTAATTAAAAATCAAGATAAATTTGATTTAGAAAAATTTAAATCAAGATTGTAATAAATCCCCCTAAATCATTATATAGATTTAGGGGGTAAAAGTTTAAGCACTATATATTATTAGACTAAGTCTATCTTCTAGGCTTTCCAGATGTATTAGAAAATCTTCTTATTAATTTAAATAATAGCTAATTGCTTAATACCACTATATTCACAATTTAAAGCTTCTCCTATTTGCTCTGTAATAAGCTGCAAAACATCTATTACTACAGAATTTCCTAATTGTTTATAAGCTTGATTTTTATTGGGGTGCAATTTATAAGTATCAGGGAAACCCATAAGTCTTGCACATTCACGAGGATGTAGTCTTCTAGTCTTACCATCAATTAGATATCCACCAGTCTTAGAAAATATACCTCCACCATATGCAGATAATGTAATAGCAATCCCTTTAGGAGAATAAACTCTTTCACCTTGACCACCTTTTCCAACGGTGCCTACACGAATTGTAGAATTAGAATTTTCAGTGGTTTCTGCTTTATCATTTAACAGTAAGTCATCTCTTTCAACAATATAGTCAATAACTTTATTGTTTGGTAATAAAAAATCTTCAACATATCTATCCAATTGAAAAGGTTTAGGGAAAACAAAAGTTTCTCTTTTAATATCTTCTCTGAAACAAACCATATATATACGCTCTCTTTTTTGAGGCACTCCATAATGAATAGGATTTAGTACTTCGTAATCAAAACTGTATCCTAGTTCTTGCATAGTTTCTTTTACTACTCTTAATGTATTACCCCCATCATGAGTAGCAAAATTTTTCACATTTTCTAAAAATACAACCATAGGTTTTTTTTCTTTTACTATTCTAGCAACATCAAAAAATAAAGTACCCCTGCTATCTTCAAATCCTTTTTGTTTTCCGCTAATAGAAAATGCTTGACAAGGGAAGCCAGCACATAAAATATCATGATTTGGAATATTCTTCTCATCTACCTGTGTTATATCTCCATCAGGTATTTCATTAAAATTCAAGTTATAAGTTTCCTGAGCATATTTATCCCACTCGTTAGAATAAACACATTGTGCACCAAAAGATTCAAGAGCAAGTCTAAACCCACCTATTCC
>CAZTML010000230.1:0-2884 GCA_964614935.1 uncultured Clostridia bacterium
TATTGAATACGAATTTTTTCAATACTAGCATTGTCATTGCATTCCTTTAACTGGTTCAATGCTTCAGTTTTTAATTTTAATAACTGGTCTTTCATATATACTCCTTTCGTGTATGCCCTAACCCCATTATTCAGAGTCCTTTTTCTGAATAATGGTTGGTAGGTCAACCGCACAGAATGCCAAATTTGTGCGACGCAAGGAGCAAACAAATTTGTTGCATTCCCCTGCGTATGCCCTAACCCAAATTTATAAAACAAAAGACCCCAACCTCATAAAGAGGCGAAGTCCGCGGTACCACTCTTTTTTACTTTAAAATATCAATTACTTATTTTAAAAGCCTTATTTCTATAACGGTTTAACCGTGCAAAACTACTTTATTTCATTCTGCAAGCTCCAAAGCGAAACTTCAGTACAAATGTTTAAAATCATTTACAGCCAAAGATGATTTCTCTCTGCAAAACATTTTTATACTTACTTATCTTTATCATTGCTTATTATTTAATTGTTAAAACTTAGTTCTTTCACTATGCTCGGGATTACTGCTAAAATTATACTATATAGGAAAACTTATTTCAACAACTTTTTTTTAATTTCGTATATAGAAATGCCTGCTGCCACCGATGCATTAAGCGATTCTGCTCTCCCAGACATTTTTATGGTTACACTTATATCTGAATTATTAATGATTTCTTGGGAAACTCCTTGGCCTTCATTTCCTACCACCAGACAGATTTTATTTCTTTCTTCCAAATCATCAAAAGAATACTCAGAATCTACCACTGTTGATACTATATAAAATCCTTTTTCTTTCATTATATTAATGGGTTGCATATCATGTTCAAAATAAATTATGGGCACTCTAAAGATTGCTCCAGCTGAAGCTCGGACAACTTTAGGATTGTAAACATCGACGCATCCCTTGTTTAACAATAAAAGACTCGGTCCAAATGCATCAGCAATTCTTACAATAGTGCCTAAATTTCCCGGATCCTGAATGCGGTCACACATAATGATGAAGTTACTTTTATCAATGACATCATTTGGATTTACTGTATTTTTATTTAATACCGCAAGTATCCCTTGGGCATTAATCGTATCAGCAACACTGCCGAACACCTGATCAGTACATACAATTACTTTTTCTTCATCGATAAGCTTTCTAATATCTGTTACTTCTTTTTTATTATATACTTCTTCGCTTATTAAAAGAAACTTAATATCTGCCCATTCAGCTGCTTCACCAACAAACTTTATTCCTTCCACGACAAATGCATTTTCTCCGTCACGGAATTTCTTTAAATTAAGATTTCGAATATATTTAACTTTATTGTTGTCCTTGCTTTTAATTATATCCATGTATACTCCATTTATCCGGATAAGTGGGGTACATTCCTCTTTCCAGTAGATATTTTCCCTATTCCTTTTAATCTATCCCGCTTATTTTCATCAATTTGTTGTTATTCCCTAAAATAACTACTGTATCATCTTTTTTTATCCTTGCATCAGAAGAAGGTACGATATTTAATTTTTCTTCTGTTTTTATTGCAAGCACAGTCATGCCATATTGCCTTGAAAGATTAAGTTCAGAGAGGGTTTTATTTTCCCAGCTTTCCAAAGCAACAATTTCGACTATGCTGTAATCCGTTGAAAATTCAATTACATCTAATATGTTTGGTGACACTAGGCCATATGCAACTCGCATACCCATGTCTCTTTCTGGATAAATAACCTTATCCGCCCCAATTTTTTCTAAAATTTTTCCGTGTTTTTCATGGAGAGCCTTTGATATAACCAAAGGGACACCCGCTTCCTTAGCTATTAAGGTTGCCATAATGGAAGATTCAACATCTGAACCTATTGCAACTATTGCAACATCAAAGTTTCTAAGTCCTATTGTTCTAAATGCAGCTTCATCCAAGGCATCCATCTGGACCGCATGAGCTACATATTCTGCAACATCTTTTATTATTTCATGATTCTTATCAATTACCATAACATCATGGCCCAATTTAGTCAATGTTTTGGCAACTGATTCTCCAAATCTTCCACACCCTATTATTATTATCTGTTTCATATAACCTCCTAACCTATAATTACCTTTCCTTCTGGATAAGTGTAATTTCCTAGATTTTTATTTTCTCTTAAAAATGCATATGCAACAGTCATGGTACCTACTCTTCCAATATACATCATGAATGAAAGAATAATCTTTCCTGAGTTGCTTAAGGAAGGAGTAAGCCCCCTTGATAAACCTACTGTAGAAAAAGCAGATACTGTTTCATATACTAATTCAAGAAAATCATAACCTGCGCTTTCTTCTGTTATGGAAAGTATTATTGAGCAGACGCTTATTAGAATCAATGCCAATATCAATATGGCAGATGCCTTATTTGTTGTTTCAGGCATTATCCTTCTGCCAAAAATTTCAACATCTTCCTTGCCTCTGACTAAATTATAAAACGATATCAATAGAACGCCTGCTGTGGTGGTTTTGATTCCTCCTGCTGTAGATGCAGGTGAACCTCCGATAAACATGAGCACTACTGAAATTGCAACAGTAGACATTCTTAAGTTTTCTAAAGGAACCGAATTATAACCTGCTGTTCTTGGGTTTACCGCTTGGAAGATTGAAGCGTTAATTTTACCGGACATACTTAAATTACCCATGGTAGCCGGATTGTTATGCTCCAATGCATACATTAATACTGTACCGCCTACCAGTAATATTCCTGTTATAATCAAGACTAATTTCGAATGCAATGTAAGCATTCGAAAACTCCTACTTACGTAAATATCCCAAAAAACATAGTAACCGATACCACCGATTATTATAAGTCCGCATATTGCTGTAGTAATAATAGGATTATCTACATAATTAATCATA
>CAZTML010000231.1:0-2867 GCA_964614935.1 uncultured Clostridia bacterium
TCAATGAACTGTTCAGGTTCATAATCTGTCTTTATTTCTTCCTGATTTGGTATTTTGGAAATGTCCTTAGAAGGAACATTTAGTTCAGGATGCTTATTGTTAGCTTTATAATTATTTTCCTGAGAATTCCTCACTGGAAGATTAAGATCTACATCTTCAATATTAATTTGCAATGCTTCAGCTACACCTTTTCCGTATTCAGGGTCAGCTTGATAGCAATTGTTGATGTGTCTGTGTTTAATCTGTAATGTTGAATCACCCATATTTCTTGCAGTATTAGCATAGAGCACTCGCTTTTGATCGTCTGTCATTACGCGATATAACTTTCCTGTCTGAGTATAATAATCATGGTCATCTTCTCTAAAATCATATCTGAAAGCGTCTCCTGCCTTTTGAACAGGTTCTTTTAAATCAAAATTTTCTTTCCAGTTTCCATAAGAGTTTGGTTCGTAATGATTTTCTGAACCTAAGTTTCCATCTACCCTCATTTGTCCGTCCCTATGGAAGGAATGAGGATTTTTAACACCTCTTGGATAATTAACAGGTATTTGGTGATGATTTACACCTAAGCGGTAACGGTGAGCATCTCCGTAAGAAAATAGTCTTCCTTGAAGCATCCTGTCTGGTGAGAAACTAATTCCAGGCACTACATTCGCTGGTGTGAATGCTGCTTGTTCAACATCTGCAAAATAATTTTCAGGGTTTCTATTTAATACAAATTCACCTACTGGTATCAATGGGAAGTCTTTTTTATACCACACTTTAGTTAAATCAAATGGGTTGTAAGGCATATTATTTGCTTCTTCTTCTGTCATTACCTGAATATACATCTTCCATTTTGGGAAATTTTCTTTTTCAATTGCTTCATATAAATCTCTCTGGTGACTTTCTCTGTCAGAAGCTATTACCTTTTCTGCTTCCTGGTCTGTTAAATTTTGTATTCCTTGTTGAGATCTAAAGTGAAATTTTACCCATACTCTTTCATTCTTATCATTAATCATTGAATAAGCATGACTTGAGAAACCGTGCATAAACCTGTAAGAAGAAGGAATTCCTCTATCACTCATAACAATTGTTACTTGATGAATAGCCTCAGGAAGGGATGTCCAAAAGTCCCAGTTAGTATTAGGGCTTCTCATGTTTGTTCTTGGATCCCTCTTAATTGCATGATTTAAATCAATAAATTTTAGTGGGTCTCTAAAGAAAAAGACTGGTGTGTTATTTCCAACCATATCCCAGTTTCCATCCTCAGTATAAAACTTCAAGGCAAAACCACGAATATCCCTTTCAGCGTCGGCTGCCCCTCTTTCTCCTGCAACAGTTGAAAAACGTGCAAACATCTCAGTTTTCTTACCAATTTCAGAAAATATTTTAGCCTTTGTATACTTAGTAATATCATGGGTAACTGTAAATGTACCAAATGCTCCTGACCCTTTTGCATGCATCCTTCTTTCAGGAATTACTTCTCTATCAAAATGAGCCATTTTTTCCAGGAACCAGACGTCTTGTAACAACATTGGTCCTCTTTGTCCTGCGGTCATACTGTCTTGATTACTTGCTACGGGAGCTCCAGCAGCGGTCTTTAAATCAACTACATTTCCTTTTCTGTCATTTTTGCTTGATAAATTTTCACCTAATCCATTTTTAGCCATTGGATTGTTGTTATTATTTTCTTTCACATTATCCTCCTATATATTTAAATTATAATTTTGCATTCATTGCGTTTAAGTATCTGAAATAATTGCCTAGCAATTACCTCACACCTCGTTATAATTATCTATATACCCAAATTTATATAGTGTAAAACTTATTTTATGACCCATTCCACATTTTACCAACTTGTACTAAACATATTTCATATACTTAATATTAACCATATGAAGATTTCTTCATATAATGATTAAATAAAATAGACAGATTAGGAGGATATAAATGGCTATCAGACCACCTATTTTACGAGCCGGTGATACAATAGGAATAGTTACCTTAGGCAGTCCTGGGAATTCCGAGTCAATTAATACAGGAATACAAACCCTTGAGTCCATGGGTTTTAATATTGTCCTAGGCCAACATGTATATTCTGATTCTGGTATTGTTGCTGCATCACCTGTGGAACGTGCCACAGATTTAACGAATATGTTTGAGAATCCCGATGTCAGGGCTATTATACCTGTAAGAGGTGGTACGGGAGTAGCAGATATTATTCCCTATCTAGATTATGGTATAATAAAAAGCAACCCTAAGATTATAACAGGATTTAGTGATATTACCGTTTTATTAAATGTACTCTATGGGCTGGCAGATTTAATTTCCTTCCACAGCTTGCTCTTAATAAATTTCAGGCCAGGCACCCCTCCATATAATTATAATCAGTTTTTTGCAGCTACTTCTACAATCACTTCCCCAAGGCCTTTGGAGAATCCTCCCGGCATGCCCCTAGTCAGTAAAGTACAAGGTAATGTAACAGGAACAATAGTTGGAGGAAATTTAGCATCCTTTATAGATACATTGGGAACACCCTTCGAAGTGGATACCACAGGCAGAATCATATTTATTGAAGAAACTCATGAGGCAGCAAGTAGGGTTTACAGAATGCTTGCTCACTTAATGCATGCAGGAAAGTTTAGAGATTGTGCAGGGATTATAATGGGAGAATGTGCAGGCTGTTATGCAAATTATGGCAAGTCCTATGAAGATATAATAAATGAAGTACTTGTGCCCTTAGGCAAACCTCTTATGACCAACTTGGCTTCAGGCCACGGTACTTACAAGATGGCAATTCCCATTGGTGCAGTTGCAAATCTAAATACTTATAACAACACCTTAACAGTAATGGAGCCTACAGTCAGCCTGTAGGCTCCATTAGT
>CAZTML010000232.1:0-2851 GCA_964614935.1 uncultured Clostridia bacterium
GAAACATTTTTAAATTTATTTACAATTTCTTCATTTGTAATACCTTCATCAACATTGCCTATAATGAATTCTTCATTTCCTACAAACTGATGACAAGGATAAAATTCACCAGCTGGAGTTACTGCTACATATTCCGTTCCTGCACCGCAACCTATTGACCTTTTGTAAATGCAGGGTCCACCATCTAATTCAATATTAAAGTGGAAAAATTGAAACTTTTTGTCTTTATCCTTATTTGCCTCAATATAATATTCTGTTAACTTTTCATATTCTTCTTTTAATACTTCTATATGTTCTTCATTAAGTGCATATTTTTCTTCAGGCTTAGCCACAACTGGCTCTACAGAAATCTTATCGAACCCTAATTCTCTCATATGTTTAACATCTTCCGAGAAATCTAAATTGTAAGAAGTGTAGGTACCTCTTGCAAAGTAATCCTTGGTCCCTCTTTTACTTATAAAGTTTTTAAAATTATTAATTATTACATCGTAGCTTCCATGTGCATTTACAGTTTTACGCATCTTGTCATTGGTTTCTTTTCTTCCATCAAGGCTTAAAACTACGTTGTCCATATTTTCATTAATATAGTTTATTTTTTCTTCATCTAAAAGGACGCCGTTAGTAGTAATAGTAAATCTGAAATGCTTGTTATTGTCTTTTTCCAAGGACCTACCGTAATCAACTAACTTCTTTATGGTTTCAAAGTTCATGAGAGGTTCTCCCCCGAAAAAGTCTACCTCTAGATTTCTCCTGTTACCTGAACTTTTTACAAGGAAGTCAAATGCTTTTTTCCCTGTTTCAAAGCTTAGAAATGCTTTTTCCCCATTGTAGGTTCCCTGGGATGCAAAACAGTACTCACATCTTAAATTGCAGTCGTGAGTCATATTTAAACACATGGCTTTAATAGCAGGCTCTATTTTGTTTTCATAGTCATTTCCTTCAGTATAAAGCATTTTATTATCAATTAAATATGTAATTTCAGAAACAGCTTCTTCAAGTATTTCTTTAGAGTACTTGTCCTCTAATTTCATAAACTTTTTTTCATCTTTAAACTTTTCATCTAGTAATAAATCATAAATTATTTCATCTATAACATGTACCAAGCCACTATTGGTATCAATAGCAAAATATAAATCTTTTATATTAAAAACGTGTATCATAATTCCTCCAAAATTTGTTTATCTTTATTAATTCTTTAAAATCATAATGGTGATAGGCTTACCTACCACCATTAGATTTGGGACAATCCTCCTACCACCAAATACTTTCCCTTGATTAGGAGGTGTGTCCCCATACCTCATATTACTATTTTTCGCACTTTTGATTTCCTACAGTACAGGATGTCTTGCATGCTGACTGACATGATGTCTGACACTCTCCACAACCCTTAACGTTTATATTATCCGTTAATTTAATATTATTTAGTGTTTTTATGTATTTCATTGCACAACCTCCTTTAACATTCTAGATTATAGCATCAAAAGAGATTATTTAAAAGTATTTTTTTATATTTCTTTAATAAATACATCTTATTTAACCTATAATCATCTGACACTTGAATTTTTTAAGTTTACTCCAATAATTCCGCCTAAAATTGACATAATAAGAATTATACCATTGTAAAGTATTTTAATTTCTGCAGGATAGGAAAATAAAACCTTAATCAATAAAATAATTACAAAATATATTATCCAAATTTCAATACCCCTTAGCATTCCCTTTTCATGAACACTTCTAGAATACATCATAGAAACCATAAATATGCATATAGGAACAATAAAACTGTAGATTATTTCTAAATTAGGGCTTTTTGCGAAATAATATATATAAACAGTTAGTATAAAAAAGATTATTAAAGAAAAAATAAATAAATACAGAGAATACTTGAGTAATTTACCTAACTTCATAACTCCTCCTTTATATATAATGACTGCAACCCAAAAATCATTTGAATGATTGTACTTATTGGGTTTAAATCATATAATAGTAAATAATATTCATACAAAAATAAAAAAGAACTTTAATATAAATATCTTGACAATAAAATGTTAGTTTGGTAAAGTTAACTTACTAAAGGGGAGTAGTTTAAAATTTTCAGTCAACAACACTGAATCGAAAGATTCTGGCTGGAGATCCTGGATAACATAGGTAACGAGACTTTTAGTATATCTGATAATGTAGATATACTAAAAGTCTTTTTTATTAAATGGCATATTAAATAATCTAAAGGAGTGGAATATGTTCTACCAAAAAAGCATCAAAGAAATATCAACAGAATTGAATACGGATCAAAAAACAGGTTTAAACCAAGAAGAAGCAAAAAATCGACTCTTAGCAAATGGGCCAAATGCTCTAATTGAGAAAAAAGGAAAAACAAAGTTTCAAATGTTTTTAGCCCAGCTAAAAGATACACTTATTTATATATTGTTTGCAGCTGCAGCAATTTCAGCCGCCTTAGGTGAAGTGACCGATGCAATAATAATTTTATTGGTTGTTTTAGTGAATGCGGTAATAGGTATGGTTCAAGAATCAAAAGCAGAAGCTGCACTTGATGCCTTGAAAAATCTTTCAAGCCCAAATGCAATTGTAAGACGTGACGGTAAAACAATAGAAATTCCTGCAAAAGATCTTGTAGTAGGTGATATAGTAATACTAGAGGCAGGTCGAGTTATCCCTGCGGACTTAAGACTTACTCAATCGGTAAATCTAAAAATTGAAGAATCTGCTTTAACAGGAGAATCAGTGCCTGTAGACAAAAATGCTGAACTTGTTGCTGACCATGAAGTAGGTATCGGGGACCAATTAAACATGGCCTTTTCTTCAACTAGCGTTTCCTATGGACGTGGTGAAG
>CAZTML010000233.1:0-2842 GCA_964614935.1 uncultured Clostridia bacterium
TTCTTCACACTTATTAATATCCTCGTATAAGGGTCTGTCTTTTATTAACATGGGCACAACTTTTCTTACTTCTTCATATGCTAATTTCGTTCCCTCTCCTAAACCCTTATTCCCCCTAAGGTCTATTCCTTGACATGCACACATTATTTCCATTGCCAAAACTCTTCTTACATTTTCTAAAATTTCTTTTGATTTACGGGCTGCAATAGTTCCCATGGAAACATGGTCTTCCTGGTTTGCAGAGGAAGGTATGCTATCTACAGAAGCAGGATGTGCTAATATTTTATTTTCAGAAACCAATGCAGCTGCAGAATATTGAACTATCATAAATCCTGAATTTAATCCTCCATGGTCTACTAAAAATGCAGGTAGGCCACTTAGGGTTGGATTAACTAATCTTTCTATTCTTCTTTCAGAAATATTAGCAAGTTCCGAAAGGGCAATTCCTAAAAAGTCAAAGGCTAGAGCCATAGGCTGACCATGGAAATTACCTCCTGAAATTCCTTCATTAGTTTCAGGAAATATAATAGGGTTATCGGTAACTGAATTTATTTCTATTTGAACTTTTTCCTTAACATAATCAATAGCATCCTTGCTTGCACCGTGAACCTGGGGAACGCACCTTAAGGAATAAGCGTCTTGAACGCGAATTTCACCTTGCTTTGTTGTCATTTTACTGCCATGCAACAAATTCATCATTATTTTAGCCGTATCTACCTGGCCTTTGTGTGGGCGAACATTATGGAGTCTTTCATCTAATGCATTAATTATTCCGTTATGGGCTTCAAAGCTTAAGGCTGCTGCAACATCTGCAACTTTTAATATATTTAATGAATCGTACAGAGTAAGTGCACCAACTGCAGTCATTACCTGAGTTCCATTTATTAAGGCAAGGCCTTCTTTTGATGTCAAATGGATTACAGGTATTCCTGCTAACTCCATAGCAACATCCCCTGCCATTACCGTTCCCATATATTCTGCCTGACCAAGTCCTATCATAGGAAGGACCACATGTGATAGGGGTGCTAGGTCTCCACTGGCACCAAGCGAGCCTTTCTCAGGGACGATTGGATGCACTCTTTTGTTAAGCATTTCAATCATTGTTTGAATAGTTTCAAGTTTTGCACCTGAATAACCCTTAGCTAGGTTGTTAATTCTGAGCAATATTATTCCTCTTACAACATCTGTACTGAAAGGTTTACCTGCACCGACTGCATGAGTTATAATTAAGTTCCTTTGGAGACTTTTGGATTCTTCTTTAGATATAGTTACATCGCAAAATTTTCCAAAACCTGTTGTAATTCCATATACTACATGACCTTTCTCGACAAAGTCATCAACAATCTTTCTCGATTCTAAAATTTGCTCCACAGCTAAATCCGACAATTCTATCTTTGCATAATTTCTACATACAGCTACTAGATCTTCAATTGTCAAATCATTTCCTGTAATAATAACTTTATCCATATACGCTCCAATCCTTATTATTAAGGTAATTTTTTTAGTTCCTTGTATTTCCCTACATAATAATTATATAATCAGATGCTAAAGCACCTGTGGTATTTTAACAAATCCCTATTAAATTGTAGCAGAAATATTAGTAGATATCAATAATAAAAGCCCTTTTATTTGTTGTTCTGAGTTTACTTTAAAATCTCTAAAAATTGCCTTTAACTTAATTGCCGGAGGGCTGTCATCTGTTTCCGAACCTGTAAATCTGACAATAGTTTAAATAATCTTTTAAAAAACCATTTACATCTTGTTGCCATTTATGCTATATTATGACTGTTAGTATTTATTTTTATAAAAAAATTTACGATTTGATACGAGGTGGACATGGATGCTTTAGATATGCAAATTATAACAAACATTGAGAAAGAAGGTAGGATTTCTCACGAGGAACTTTCAAAAAGATTAAATTTATCCAGACCTGCCATTCATAATAGAGTTACAAAGTTAGAAGAACAAGGCATAATTACAGGTTATAAAGCAACAATTGATTGGTCTAAATTAGGTTTTACTACATATGCACTTATTTCATTAAGAGTTAGAACATCTGATTATGACAAACTATTAGAAGAGTTGAAAAATTTGCTTGTTCCTGATTTGGTTATTGAAGAATGTCATATTGTTACTGGAACCTGGTGTATTATAATGAAAGTAAGATGTTACACACCTATGGGACTAAAAGCTATTCAAGATGAGCTACATAAAATTGAATGTATTAGAGAAACATCTACATCATTGATTTTGTCTTCTCTAGGTGAATAATGAAAAACCAGCCTAAGCTGGTTTTTTTAGTCTTTCGACTGTTTGTTTTCTTTTAATGCATTATCAACTGCTTGCTTAATTGCGTCACTTGTTTTTGTTGCACCTGATACACCGTCAACATCTGTTGAATCTGCTTGTGCTATTTTGTCAGGCAACTCATCTATAGCCCTGGAACCTACTCCTTCAGTTTCATCTTTTCCTGTAGCTTCAACTGATACTATATCGTCTCCATTAACTTTTACAGTTACCTTAACTTCCCCTCCATACCCTTGAGCTGTTCCAGTCAATGTTCTTTGTTCACCATCAAAAATGTCATTGTTGGAATTTGCACCAGTATTATTATCATCAAGAGCATTCTCAATGTTATCCTCTACTTTATCAGCTATATTTCCATCTTTTCCTTTATCGACATTATTGACATTATTACCTTTATTGCCATTATTGTTTAAATCTCCATCATCGGCTGCACATGCAACCATAGTTAAGAGCATTAATATACAAATTATCAATGCTAATTTTTTCATAGTTGACCTCCATGTTGATTAATATTTTTTATAGTATAACCAAAAAA